>CAJXZI010000044.1 GCA_913063005.1 uncultured Halieaceae bacterium
AAGCGGAAAAGCGGAAAAGCGGAAAAGCGGAAAAGCGGAAAAGCGGAAAAGCGGATGAGATGTTAGGCGGAAAAAATTCCCGCGGGATGCGGGGCAACGGAGTCGCTGACCCTCAAGAAAGATTTTTTCAAGAAAAGCCCTTTTGACTTGAGCTTACCGAGAGAAAAGGCCAGCCTCGCCGCTGGCCCTGCGTAGCTCCCTGATAGAGATTAGCCCAATTGACACATCAATCGTGCAGGGTAATCGTAGCCACTTGAGAAGCGCGAAGAAGATCGTTGGTGCGGCTACCCACTAGCAGACTTCGCCAAGGCGAATGGCTGTAAGCGCCCATGATCAACAGATCCACCTCGCGCTCTTCAATTGCGCGAGTAACCACTTGCTCAGGATCGCCCGGGATAAACGAGGCATCGACAGTAAAGCCCTTGCTCTTCAAGGTATTCTCAGCCCACTCGAGATGGCGTGCCGAATCCTGACCACTCCGCCCTGACATGATGACGTGGACCGGCAGATCTTTGAGACTACCGTGCTCAGCAATGAGCTTTACGCCTCGACGCGTCATTCTGCCACCATCAAATGCCACTAGCAGGCTCTGTGGAGCTCGAAAGTCATCGGTGACTGTCAGGATAGGTCTTCTAATTTGGCGACAAATCGCTTCCACGTGACGCCCCAAATCTCTGCGTGTTCGTGAAGCAGATTCTCCTCGCCGTCCAAGTACGTACATCGCCACCGACGATTCTTGCTCTTTTAGGGTTGTAAGCAACTGACCATAACGCTGGCGCGTGTCCACAGACACACGCGATCGCTCAGCGCAGCCAGCTTTCAACGCATTCAAAAATAAGCGTCCCTCTTCGCGAACAGCGCGATTTTTCTCGCCCTCCTCGGCTGAAAACCGCTCGAGCAAATGCTCCTGGGCGTCCATTTCAAGCGAGCCGCTCCGGTCAATGCCCGATGCCACTTCCTGATGGCGATCGATCACGTGTAACAACTCGACCGGCGCCGATAAATGCTCTGCCGCCCATGTCGCATAATCGGCGACATGCTTGGCGTAATCCGATTGGTCAACACAGGCGAGGACTTTCTTAGGAGCACGCATTCGAGAACCTCAATGATCAAGAAGCAGATCGTCTGCTCCGTCTTTGTCATGAACACCGAAACGATCGACCATGGTCGCGCTGGCCTGGTTCAAACCAATGACCTCAACATCTGTTCCCTCGCGCCGGAATTTGATAACAATTTTGTCGAGCGAGCTTACCGCCGTGATGTCCCAAAAGTGCGCGCGGCTGACATCGATATAGACCTTATCGACCACTTCCTGATAATCAAATGCTTGTGAAAAGCTGTCAGCGCTCGCAAAGAACACCTGACCAAAAACGGTATATCTCCGCGCCCTACCCTCATCGCAAGCCGCTGATTCGACGCGAAGAATTCGACCCACTTTATGCGCAAAGAAAAAACCTGAGAGTAGCACGCCAGTCAGCACGCCCTGCGCTAAATCGTGCGTCGCCACTGTCACGACAACGGTTGCCAACATAACAACACTCGAGCTCTTCGGATGGCTTCGCAAGTTTCGGATAGAGTCCCAATTAAACGTACCAATCGACACCATGATCATCACCGCCACCAGAGCCGCCATTGGGATCTGACTCACCCACTCACCCGCAAAGACAACCATGACTAACAAGAGAGCGCCGGCAACAAGTGTGGAAAGTCGCCCTCGACCACCGGATTTGACGTTGATTACGGACTGACCAATCATCGCGCAGCCTGCCATCCCACCGATAAAGCCGGTCGCAATATTGGCAACACCCTGACCCACGCACTCGCGATTTTTGTTACTCGATGTGTCCGTCAAATCATCAACAATCGTCGCTGTCATGAGTGACTCGAGTAAGCCAACAACCATCAGCGTCGCCGAGTAGGGAAAAATAATTTGCAGTGTTTCTAGGGTTAGCGGGACATCGGGCACCAAAAACTGCGGCAAGCTGCTGGGTAGCTCACCCATATCCCCGACCGTCCGGATATCCAGATCGAGTGCAATGGCAACAATCGTGAGAACAACAATCGTGATGAGAGGTGACGGCACTGCTGTGGTTAATCGAGGCAGTCCATAGATGATGCATAGCCCCGCCGCCGTCATCGCATAGACCTGCCAGCCAACCCCGGTAAGTTCCGGCAGTTGCGCCATAAAAATCAGGATCGCGAGGGCGTTAACAAAGCCTGTTACCACAGACCGCGAGACGAAGCGCATCAATTCACCGAGACGGATCCAGCCGGCAATAATTTGTAGGACACCCGTGAGAACCGTCGCAGCAAACAAATATTCAAGGCCGTGCTCTTTGACCAAGGTCACCATTAGCAAGGCCATCGCGCCGGTTGCGGCTGAAATCATCCCTGGACGACCACCAGTAAACGCAATAATCACGGCGATTGAGAACGACGCGTACAGCCCAACCTTGGGATCCACCCCTGCAATAATCGAAAACGCGATCGCTTCCGGAATCAGTGCGAGTGCGACGACAAGTCCTGCGAGCACATCGTTTCTGACGTTTGAAAACCATTCCTGGCGCAATTTTTCCATTTGATCTACTAAAAGTTACCGTAATAAAAAGGGGTGCAACAGCGTTACGCGCTGCGGTAAAAGCTGGATTCCTAACGGGTTCGATGAACTGACGAGGCACCGGAAGCTGATCGTGACCAACTAGACCGGATGTGGTTCGATGGCGTTATGATAACAGTGCTTACGCATCACCCATAGATCATTCACGTTAAGACGTTGAGTAAAAATGACAGTATTAAGGCCCGAGATTGTTTTGATTGCCCGCAAGGCTGATGCGTGGCCCGGGCCAGTCGAAGAGCTCATTGGTGGACGAACCGAAGTCCTGGCCATTGATCCAGATGCTGACCTTCCTGAGTCGCTGGACTCCGACGCCGTAAAGGTGATGGTGGCTTCACCGCAGGATGCCAAAAAGTTTGTCCCCTTCTTCCCTAATCTTAGGTGGATTCAAAGCACCTGGGCGGGTGTGGATGCTCTCGCGGGTCATATTCCAGAGTCAGTCGGGGTAACGCCCTTGCGGGGCGTGTTTGGGCAAGCGATGTCTGAATTCGTCCTGGGCTGGATTTTGAGCTTGGAGCGCAACATCATCGAGCGCTCAAACGCAAAGACCTGGGATGCCACACCCGAAAGGGGCGTTCGAGGCAAAACCATGGGCATTCTGGGGACGGGCAGTATCGGTAGCGCCATTGCAGCAGCGGTGAAGCCACTGAGGATTCAATGCCGAGGTATGAATTCTTCGGGTATGCCGACAGAAGGTTTCGATCGGTGTTTTAAGAGCAACGATCTACAGTTTTTTGAAGACCTGGATTATTGCGTGGCAGTACTTCCCAAGACCAAAGCAACCGATCACATCCTTGGTGCAAGCGCGTTTGCCGCCATGAATAACGATGCAATCGTGATTAACGTCGGAAGAGGTAATGCCATCCACGAAGACGCACTGCTTGATGCTCTCGACAATCAAAGCCTCCGGGCTGCGGTTTTAGACGTCTTTACCACCGAGCCCCTTCCAGAGAGTCATAGGTTCTGGTGGCACCCGCGGGTTTACATCACCTCCCATACAGCTGCTCCCACAGCTATCGATTTAGTGGCACTCGCAATGAGGGATAACTTGGAGCGATACCTGGTAGGTGACGCTTTAGAGGGCCTATTTGCCCAGGCTAAAGGCTACTGAGCAACGGCAACAATAATCTCGTTGCGTCGCATAAAAGGCGGCGTCCAAGGTGGGTTGTACTGGTTGAGCGTCGGCTCGCCAAGCGGTTGAATACCCTGCTCAGCTAAGAACTGGCGTAGCTTCTGCCAGTGGCGCTCTGCCTTTTTATCGCTCATCCATCCGCTGAATCGAATTACTGCGGCCCGGTAGGCAGGCTCCTCACGAAATCCTACCCGCGCATCATTTGGTGTAGGTAAGTCCTCGAGGGCAAATTCGCTGGGAACGACAAACGCCATCTCAGCGTCGTTTTCATTCGGCATCGTGCTCTGAACGGGTGCAGTCATCGCAATTTCCTGCTCTCGCTCATTGCCCCCGAAGATGTAGCCCGCCAAAACCCGGAAACCAGAATTTGACCCCTCTGACATATCAGTCACCGCCAAAAGTCGAGATTCATAGTCTCTGATCTCAATCGACTCGTCCTCCCAAGATTGGACGACGCTATAGGCGGGTTCCTCGATGGCCCTTGCAGACCAACTGACAATTAACACTGACAAAGCGAGCAAGGTAATCACAACGTAGCGCATAGCGTAGACAACTCTAGAAAATGATAGTGATGTTGTTACGGAGGGATTTACGGTCAGATCAGAGCGTGCCTAATCGAGTGAGCGCGACGGACTGCATCGACACCCGTTTACCGCTATCGAGCGTGCGTTGCCCTATTTCAGTGAAACCTGACTTTTTGTGGAAGTACACGGAGTGTTTGTTGGGCGGGTCGATGTCAATCTCAGCTGTCATGGTCTGACAGTCCGATCCAAGGGCAAGCTCCGCGAGATAACCATAGAGGTTTGCACCAATACCCTGCCCTCGCGCGGTGCTTGCAAGCACAATGCGATCGACATAGACCATGTCCGGAACACGGGCCTCAAACCACTGATAGTTCCCGTTGTCGTAAGGCGCACCGTTTTTCATGGCGATAACAAAGCCCAATAACCCCTCGCCATTTTCAGCTACGAGGCAAAAACTGCTGAGTGTAAGTAACTCGAGGTAGCGCTCGCTGTCCATGGGGCTTGTCACCGAGACGAAGACCTCATTCAGCGCTGAGATAGCATCTGCATCATCTGCGGTGGCATGTCTAATAATCATTCGGACGCCTTAGGCCTCATTGGAGTACCCATTGATCTTAACAGCCTCCCGACAATCATCGCTCAGCAACATCTACGGCATAAACGGCACAGGGCGTTGTCGTGCCATCTGCGAGAATCGCTTTAGTCACCTCACAGCGATAGTCGGTACCTTCAAACTCGTCCAACCTCGACCACATGTCGCGCAAGCCCTCAGATTCAAATAACAACCCTGAGACGAACTCTCTCGCTTCCTCAGTTGCGCTCGCCTCATGACGAAACAATCGTAGCCCGGGAAAGCCATGCGCTGCGCCCCAGCCCGCGTCGGAAAGAACACCTCTTACTTTGGCTTTCGTCCAAGACCCATCAAGGGCAGCTAAAACATGTGCGTTGACTTCGCCCGGAGCAAGTGTTCCGTAAACAAAAAGGGCGAGCGGTCTTTCAACCTTTACTCGCCCGTTTTCGCTCATCGAATCTGACTTCGACAAAGCGCTTACGCTCGGTTCTTCGCTTAAGCGTGGAGATGACCGTAGTGGTGATCGTAATCAGCTTGTGCAGCTGCGATGACCTCTAGCGCCTGATCGCGACCGTAAACCACGTCAACGTTGATATTGGGGTTTTTGCCAGGGACTTGCTTGTAGGTCGAGAAGTAGTGTTGCAAGCGCTCAACGATAATAGGGGGCATGTCCGCAAGGTCCTCAACACCACCCCACACGTTATCACCATCCAACACAGCGATGATCTTGTCGTCAGCCTCGCCACCGTCGATCATCTGGATACCACCCAGCACCTTCGCGTGAAGAATAATATCGGTGCGGTTGATGTCACGCTCCGAATAAACACAAATGTCTAATGGGTCGCCGTCTGCCTCGTCAGCACCAGCGCAGCGCGCAGCGACGTTTTCCGCGCAGTAAGTTCGTGGAATGAATCCGTAGAGACAGGGCGGTGCTGCTGTGGTTCTCTGCGCACGATCAATCATCAAGTAGCCACTGTCTTTATCGAGCTCGTACTTGATCGTATCGCCGGGAAGCGATTCGATGAAACCAGTTACGACGCCTTTATCGTCTCCAGGGTGAGCCGCCATACCGTGCCATGGATGACGTCTCCAGCGTGCAAAATCACCGTTGTTATACATTCCGATTCTCCGTATCTGAAAAAAATGCGCTATCTGTATCGCGGCTTTTGCCAATGCCTTTCGCGTCAGGGGCGACACGTCGCGCGACGGGCGCGCATGTTACGCGAGTTCTTGCTCGACTTACAGTGTCCGCGGTGTGTTAAACTCCGGTATCCGGCCCAATACCGGAACCCCACCTATTTACCTTTAAACTGACTGCTGGGTGTCATCGCTCAGATATTGAGGCACCGCTATGCACAAGGTTCGCACTTACAACGCAATCTCAACGAAAGGACTCGATCGACTCGGTCGCGATTGCTTTGAGGTAAGCAGTGATACGTCTGCTCCCGATGCCATTCTGCTACGGAGTCACAAACTGAGCGCCGATGATATTCCTGGCTCTGTGAGTGCCATTGCGCGCGCTGGTGCCGGGGTAAACAACATCCCCGTCGATCACTGCACAGAGAAAGGCATCGTCGTATTCAACACGCCCGGGGCAAACGCCAACGCCGTCAAGGAGCTCGTAGCAGCCGGTATGCTTCTCGCCTCGCGCGACATTATCGGTGGTATGAACTTTATCAGCTCGCTCGACCCTCAACTCCCCGCTGAGGAAATGGGTCCGCTGTTGGAAGCGAGTAAAAAACAATTTGCAGGCGCTGAATTACAGGGCAAAACACTCGGAGTACTGGGACTCGGCGCAATCGGTAGCCTTATCGCCCGACTGGGTCTCGATCTGGGTATGGAAGTCGTCGGTTACGACCCGGCCATATCCATTGAGGCTGCGTGGCGTCTGCCAAGCTCGGTAAAAAAGATGGCTAACATGCAGGCGCTTTTCTCGCGCTCTGACTATGTATCACTGCATATTCCTGTGCTCGACAGCACGCGGGGCCTCATTAACGCTGACACGCTGAGTTATTTCAAAAAAGATGCCTGTTTGCTCAATTTTGCACGCGAGCAAATTGTAGATACGGGCGCCGTCGTCAATGCGCTCGATAAAGGACATCTGCGCAAATATGTCACCGATTTCCCCAACCCTGAACTGGTCAATCGCAAAGACGCAATCCTCATGCCGCATATCGGTGCAAGCACCGCCGAAGCCGAGGAAAACTGCGCCATCATGGCGGCAGACCAAATCAAAGCTTTCTTAGATCACGGTAATATCCGCAATTCGGTCAATTTCCCCAGCATCGAACTCGAGCGCAATTCGAATACGCGACTTGCGATCACCAATGAGAATTCGCCTGGCGCTCTAAGTCACATCCTTAATGTACTTGGCGACGCTGAGGTCAACGTGGTGGACCTCCTCAACAAGAGCCGCGAGAACATTGCTTACAATCTCATCGATATCAACGCCTCACCGACGCCTGACTTATTACAACAATTGAGAGAGCTGACGGGCGTTATCAATGTTCGTCTGTTGGGTGAAGCCTGCGTTTGAGCCGGGAAAGAGCCGGCGCCCTCTCTCAATCAGTCAATCAACCCCAGCGAGTTCGTACACCTATTGCTAGGGGCGCCCAAGATGCGTTAGCGTCTCGGCGTAAGCAATTGTATATCTGTGTCTCAGCAAGGCAGTCCAACGATGTGGCTTCATGACGAGCCACGCGCCGGGTATCCCCAGCTGATTCCGATAGACGTACAGACCTAAAAAATAAACCGCTCTCAGAATTACAGGAAATTACGATGGCCTCGTTATTTGATCACAAGAAATCAGCCCTACGCGCTGGCGCAGCCTTTACTTTGAGCGCCGCACTGGCCGGCGCAGCACTTGCCTCTCCAATCGTCCTTCCCGGTGCACCCGGACAACCCAGCCAAACACTTAGTCCAGAAGACGCGGTAAAAATCACCGATACCAGCTACTCACCGGCTGATGTGAGCTTCATGCAGATGATGATTCCGCACCACGCTCAGGCGCTGGAGATGGCGGACTTGGTAGAGGCGAGAACAAACCACCCAGATCTGCTGAACATTGCGGGGCGCATTAAGGCGTCTCAGAGTGATGAGATCAGTTTTATGGAGGGTTGGCTCGCTGATCGTGGCGAATCACCCATGGCGCACGCACATCACATGATGAGCGAGCACCATAAAATGGAAATGGGCATGGCCACTGACGATCAAATGGCTGCGCTCGCCGCCTCTGAATCTGTCGATTTCGATCGCCAGTTCCTGACGCTGATGATTCGTCACCACGAAGGTGCCGTCGATATGGTCAAAGACTTGCTCGACAAGCCTGGTTCAGCCTACGACCCTGTATTGTATGAGTTTGTCGGCGATATCAAAAACGACCAAGCCGTCGAAATCGACCAAATGAATGGCCTCTTAGTCGGCTTGTCTGACGACCCAAGGGCCAATTTAAAAGCAGGACTCATGGATGCAGGCATAGCCATCAAAAACATGACCTTGGTTGCGTCCTTGCCTAAGCCAGCTGGATTCATCGATCCGAACAACCCTATCGAGATGTCGAAAGGGCCCGAACACAAGCCTAAAGAGCACGATCACAAAAATCACAATCCTGAAGACCAAAAGGAAGATAAAGAAAAAGCCGCCTCGGAAGAGGATAAGAAAAAGTCTCCGGTCGAGGGTGGTGCGCGCAAGCGATCTCCATTGCTGAGCTTCAGCAACACCGACATGGCCTTCTCGGGTGACACGCTCGTTGCGGGTAGCTACCACGGATTTAACGTATACAAAATCAAAGCGGATGGCGTGCCAGATCTACTCAGCTCTGTTGTGTGTCCTGGCGGTCAAGGTGACGTAAGCATTGTGGGCGATCTATTGATCATGTCCGTGCAAGAGACCCGTAGCCGTTTGGATTGTGGCTTGCAGGGTATTGCCGAAGATGTGAGCGATGAGCGCTTCCGCGGTATTCGTATCTTCAACATCGCGGACTTGGAGAACCCTGTTCAAGTCGGCGCAGTTCAAACCTGCCGCGGGTCACATACACACTCAGTTGTATCGGGCCCAGGGGACGACGGCAAAATCGTCGTTTACAACTCTGGCACCTCTAGCATTCGTGAACGCGAGGAGATGGCCTCTTGTTTTGACGACACCCCAGGAGACCCACGCACTGCTCTCTTCCGCATTGACGTCATAGAAATACCCGTCGATGACCCATCCGCCTCACGCATTGTCCACTCCCCTACCGTTTTTGCGGATGAGGAAACGGGTGCGATTGCTGGCCTGTGGCGCGGCGGTGATCACGGAGATGACACTCAGGAGACGCGAACCACTGATGAGTGTCACGACATCACCGTCTTCCCCTCGAAGAATCTTGCCGCAGGCGCGTGCTCTGGTAATGGCATCTTGTTCGACATCACCGATCCACTGGATCCAAAGCGCCTCGACGTAGTCTCTGATAACGGCTTTGCCTACTGGCACTCAGCGACGTTCAATAACGATGGCACAAAGATCCTGTTTACCGACGAATGGGGTGGCGGTAGCCGCGCAAGATGCCGTGCGTTTGACCCTCTAGATTGGGGCGCTGATGCGATCTATGACATCGTTGATGGAAAACTCGAGTACCGTAGCCACTTTAAAATCCCTGCGCCTCAGCGAGAGTACGAAAACTGTGTGGCGCACAACGGCTCGATTGTTCCTGTGCCCGGTCGCGATATCTTCGTACAAGCTTGGTACCAAGGTGGCATCTCAGTTATCGACTTCACGGATTCTACCAATCCCGTCGAGATTGCCTATTTCGACCGCGGCCCCATCGACGAGAAAGAGCTGGTGACTGGCGGTTTCTGGTCCACCTACTTTTACAAAAATCACATCTACGGCACCGAAATCATCCGAGGACTCGACGTGCTTGCGCTTAATGAAAGCGAGTATTTGAGTGCTAATGAGATTGCCGCTGCAGGTCTCGCTGACTTAGACGGGGTCTTTAACCCCCAGCAGCAGTTCCCCGTCAGCTGGCCAGATCATCCTGTCGTTGCAATGGCGTTACTCGATCAGCTTGCGCGTAACACGTCGGACGCGGAAACAGTGAAAGCGGCAAGTGACGCGATGGCGGCTGCATTGACGAAACTCGAAGTAGGTGAAACCGATAAGCGCGCATCACGCAACATCGAAAAACTCGCCCGTAAAGTGGCCTCGGGTGGCGGCGAGTCGGCTGCACGCGTCATGCGCGGTGTTGCGGCCCAGCTTCGATAGCGGGCATCGACACGCAATAGGCTGATTTACAACTAGGAAACGTTAATGCCATTGCTAACATCACTTGAACAACCGCTCACCAGAGGCAAAGCACTTTGGTGGGCCATTTTCATTCTAGGAAGTGGTCTTTTAGCGGCGGCCTTGTACTGGCAATACGTAATCGGTGATGACCCGTGTCAGGTCTGTATCCAGGCACGTCTCTGGGCTGTTGCTCTCGGATTAGTCGGTGCGATGATGTTGCTCTTACCCGAGGGCTTTCTCTCGCGGTTTTCGGGTCTCATACTTGCGTTCATCACAAGCGCTGGCATGGGTGAGCGCGCCTACTACCTCTATGAAATCGAGAACTTTCGAGGTGACGGAAGCTGCGAGTTTACGCTCGGCATGCCCTCATGGTTTGCTGTAGATCAATGGTTCCCTGCTTTATTTGAAGTACGCAACATTTGCTCCTACACGCCGGAAATAGCCTTTGGTGTGAGCATGGCAGAGGCGTTAATGGGGATCGCGTTCGTCGTCTGTGCCATTACTTTGCTCGGAGTTGGCCTTTTACTCAAATCAACCGTCATCGATAACGCTTAGGCTTAGGCTTAGGCTTAGGCTTAGGCTTAGGCTTAGGCTTAGGCTTAGGCTGTCAGCACGCTCATTGCTCATCTGCGTCGAAGTCAACTGCCAGCACTGTCACCGACGTCAATGACATGTCGTTTGGGTCTAGGTACCAATTCGCCGCCACAATTCTTGCAGACGTGATTCAAACCTAAGGCGCACTCCGGGCAGTAGGTGCATTCGTAGGAGCAAATTACTGCACTGGCATCCTTGGCCAGCTTTGCCTCACAGGCCAAGCAGCTCGATTTCATCTCTAACATCTTTGCTACCTTTTATTTTCTCAGCGGGACAACACAGTGCAGCTCAAACAACATGCACGAAATACTCTGCAACACACTACTAAATTTGGTTAGCAACAGCCGGAGCGATACTGAGAAATACAGATTCAGCCATCCCAAGCAGCGTTTAGAATCGCCTCACAGTGAATAGCTGTGGTGTCGAAAACAGGCAATGGCGTGTTGTGTTCATTGAGCAACATACCCACCTCTGTGCAACCGAGTATAACGCTGTCTGCACCATCAAAAGCGAGCTCCGTCGCGGCTTTGATAAACGTATCTGTGCTGTCCTCTTGCACAATGCCTTTGCACAATTCTTCGAATATGATGTTGTTGATGACAGATCGAGAAGACCCACCCGGCACCAGTGGATCGAGTCCATGAGCACGAAGACGGTCAAGGTAAAAAGCTTGCTCCATCGTGAACTGGGTACCGATGAGACCCGGTGTTTTACGCCCTGCAGCCTTAAGCGCCGAGGCGGTTGCGTCTGCGATATGAATTAAGGGTACCGAGATAACCGCTTCAATCTCAGCAGCGACGTTGTGCATGGTGTTGGTAGACAGAGCAATTACCTCGGCTCCTGCAGCTTGTAACTGAGACGCCTCTCGGCTCAGGGTTTCAGCGATGGCGTCCCAATTTCCTGACGTCATCCAGGCTTCGAGCGGTTCGAAATCGAGCGACCTAAGAATGAGATCGGGTGAACAAAATCCACCGCGCGCTCGTTGAGTGAGCCTACAAAGCTCAGCGTAATACAGCTGAGAAGAGGTAGCAGACATTCCCCCGAGTAATCCGATGCGCTTGGAATGAGCCTTTGTCGAAATAGAATCAACAGACATAAAATCGGACATAAAAAAAGCCCCACACCTGATTGCTGTGGAGCCTGCCATTGGCCGCCCTTTAGGACAAC
>CAJXZI010000045.1 GCA_913063005.1 uncultured Halieaceae bacterium
AACCAGGGCTCCATAGCGGCCACAGCTTTCGGCGTGAACGCATCCTTCACGATACGACGGTGAGTCACATGTTTAGGGGGATCCATGGCAATGAAACTGCTGTCGTGCATGATTCGGTTGATCTCACGCTCTGTTTCATCCGCGGGCTCCATTGGAAACGGCCCCTCGGTTTGAGAGGAAAACAACGCTGGGTTTTGAGAAACGAAGTCCAACGCATCCCGCTTCATAGCCGCCCAATACGGCACACCGGTCGCGGGGTCGTCATAGCGAACAAAACTGCCTTGCTTGCGCGCATCTGCAAGCGCCTCGTACGGCATACCCCGACGGTAAGCATCGAGATCGAGCGGATGAGTAAACGGACAACCGGACATAACGTGCGCCTCGTGTTTTTAGATGAAATTACTCGACTTGATACGGACACCTATCGAGTTAGACCTTTTGTGGACTTAACTAAGATTGGATAAAAAATGCAACGCTGTGATCGAGCTCAAGCGGTCGTTCAAGCCAAGATGACCCTCGCCCGTCGGAGGTAAGGCAGGCGATTGACCAAAGCGTTCCGCGTCTTGCTACCGCCATCTAAACAAGCTGTTTGAGCGTGCTGTCTGATCCCTGCTGTCTGATTCCGGCTGTCTGGGTCCTACTGTCTAATTCCTGCTGTCTGATTATAGGGGCACGACTCTATAGCGCTGAATCTCTAAAGGTACAGGGCATAAGGCTCAAGGCATTAGGCGTGAGGCATTCGAGACAGAAGACAGAAGGCAGAAGGCAGAAGGCAGAAGGCAGAAGTTACGAGATTCGAGATGCGAGATGCGAGATGCGAGATGCAAGATACGGGATACGGGATACGGGATACGGGATACGGGATACGGGATACGGGATACCAAAATTATGTTAGTGCAGACAAAACAGCGCGTGCTTGCCGCCTCCGAGATAAGGTGAGCACAACACGACAAATAAATCGGTTACGCTGAGGCCCGCAAGGCAAGGTTGAAAAGGAAGGTTGGAAATGAAGGTTGGAAGTAACAGCACAGGTACACCGGTACCCAGCCCACGGAGGAGCCTATCGTTATCGTGGCCTGTTGACCGTTGTGTTAACTGCTATCTGCGATACCAAACGGCAAAGGCGATAAACCCATGAACCTCGAGCGATTACAGGGATAGCGACATACACATGATGGGTGACCTATTACCTCCTGACGTTATTTGTGTCATTGCAACGGAGTCAATGCAGACACAACCGCTTAGGGATGAAGAAGAATCCTGCATCACTCATGCAGTAGAAAAGCGCAAACGAGAGTTTCGTGGCGGGCGCCATGCGGCCAGAGCAGCCCTAACCCGATTAGGATACGATCGGGACGCTCTGCTGGTGCCTGACGAGCAAAGTGGTCGCCCTAACTGGCCGGTGGGGTACGTGGGCAGTATTACCCATACCGCAGGGTTTTGTGCCGCCGCCACCGCACGAAGCAGTGCCTATCATGCTATCGGTATTGATGCAGAACCTCGAACCGCACTGAAGCCCGAGTTGTTGCCCCGAATTTGCACGGATCTCGAGCAGGAATGGATTGCGCAACAAGCGGATGATTGGCAAAAACCATATTGGGGAAAAACCCTCTTTTGCATCAAAGAGACGCTTTACAAAGTCTTCAACCCGATCAATCAGGTTTTTCTCGGCTTTCACGAGGCGGAGGTCCATCTGTCGCCTCAAGATGGCACATTCAGCGCCGATATCTTTCAAGTAAAGAAAGGCATCCGATGCCGATACGACGGCAGGTTCAGCATGGACGATAACTTTATTTACGCCGTAACGCTGGTAACGCTGGAATAGTACTTTCTATGGCGCGCGTCTTCGCTCTATCCGATCTCCACGTAGATTTTGCCGACAACATGCAACAAATGATGTCGCTATCCGATCACGAATACACAGACGATGTGTTGCTCGTCGCTGGAGATGTCAGCGATCGTATTAGTCGACTGTCCCAGCTGCTGGGCAGTTTGAAGCGGAAGTTTCGCAAGGTCGCTTTTGTACCGGGCAACCATGAGCTCTGGCTTAGAGATGACGACAGTGACAATTCATTGGAAAAATTCTCAAGGCTTCTCGCGCTGTGCGAGCAACTCGGCGTTCATACCGAGCCATTTAAAGTCGGCCAAAATGACCGTGCTGTTTGGATCGTGCCGCTTTACTCGTGGTATCGAACAGAAGATGCCGATGAATACTCACTCGTTATCCCGAAGGAAGGTGAGCGTTGGGAGAAATGTCTCTGGATGGATAAGTATCGTTGCCGCTGGCCAGAGTCATTAGGTGCGGACGCTTACGGCCCAGCAGACTACTTTCTCGCGTTAAATAACGAGAAAATTGAGCGGCGCTATGACGCACCCATCATCAGTTTCAGTCATTTCCTTCCGCGGAAGGAATTGATTTTTGAAGACTCGGCAATGGTCAAGCGTTTTTGCGAAAAGGACGCCTTCATTCCACGCTCTACGCGCGATCCGGCACCCATGTTTAATTTTACCCGCGTGGCCGGCTGTAAAAGGTTGGATCTTCAGATCCGAGCTCTGGGCGCAACTGTGCATGTATATGGCCATCAGCATCGCCATCGCAACCGTAAAATTGACGGTATAACCTATGTTTCAAACTGCCTTGGCTACGCTAGGGAGCGAGAGCACCTAGGAGCACAAGTCGCCCCCAAGCTGTTATGGGAGGATGGTGTTTTCGTGGAACCTGCAGAGGTCTCATAACCCCGCGAGCTCGATATTAACGATGCCTGAATCAGTGAGCCCCTAAATCAGTGATACATAGTGGCGCAGACATCGCAGCGCCCAGACGCTGAATTAGCTTCTTTGTACGACCCTATCCAAGACACTAAACCCCGGTCACCGCGGTTGTGATGTGGCCGCAGTCCCCAGCGGCATTGTGGCTGCGTGAGCCATTTTGCCTGCCGCAACAACACCCTGGGATTTTACTACGACGACTCAGATCTGAGATGCAAATCGGCGCAAAGCAGCAATCTATTGATTTTTGCACAGGCCGCCTCCAGCCCAGCGATACGGTTCGCAATTGTAAATAAGGCGTCCATTTTCACCGTACTGCCAGTCGAGCATACGAATAGCGTTTTCAGGGGGCATTCCTCCCGATGCTTCACCCTGCAGCGCATCGTTTTGCAACGGATAGTCAGCCCAATCGAGCGGCGCTCGCCATCCTGGCGGCGGCATCAATTCTGAGCGGGTCCCCGCAACGGGATAGAGGTTTCGCCAGTGACGGATCTCATCCGCCAGCTCCGCCACCACGTCAGGGTGCTCAAGCGCGAGGTTTTGATACTCGTTGGGGTCTGCGTTGATATCAAAAAGAAAGTTGCTGACTTCAACTGACGTGAATCCTGTTTCGATACGCTGTACCAATTTCCACTCATCGTTAAAGGCAGTGACATTCACCGTATTTTTAAAGGGCGACTCGGCAATGAAGAACAGGAGATCCTCTCTGGCAATGCGCTCGCCCTCGACAATGGCCGGGAGCAAATTGCGCCCGTCAAGGCGATGGCGTGTTTCAGGCTCGATGCCCGCTGCCGCTAGCAACGTGGGAAACACATCCATTACCGACATAATCGAATCAACTTTGCCGCCCGCGGCGATTTTTTCAGGCCAGCGCATGGTGGCGACCACTCGGATGCCACCCTCGAAGGTATCGCCCTTACCACCCCGTAAGGGCGCGTTGTCAGCTCCTCCAATGGCGTACACCGCACCACCGTTGTCAGAGAAAAAGAGCACGATCGTGTTATCAGTTAGCCCCTCTGCATCCAGCGTGTCCAGCACTCTGCCGATAGACTGATCCATACCGTCGACAACCGCGGCGTACATCGGGCGCGCACTCTCCCGACGAGTCACCTTCGCCATAAACCGGGTATTGTCCGCCATTTTACTGCGCGACTTACCCCGATCATCCTCCATATCGGCGTACTTGGCTTTCAGGTCTTCTGGCGCATCGAGCGGCGTGTGAGGCGCAATAAACGGCATGTAAATAAAGAAAGGCTTGTCCGCATCGCGCTCACGAATGTAGCGACTAACTTCGTCAGCGAGTAAGTAGCTCTCATAACCCTGATCATCGATAGAGACGCCATTACGCTGGAAGTCTTTACCGCCCAGGCTCGCAAATGGTGGAAAAAACCCTACTTCCGTATGCAGGTGCCCGTAGAAATGCTCAAAGCCTCGCGCGTTTGGGTGGTAGGTCTGCTGCGCATGACCCAAGTGCCACTTCCCCACCATCGCCGTTTGATAACCCGCACCTGCAAATAACTCGGGGAGGAAGGTCTCCTCAGGGTGAATCCCGTTGTTGTGCCAGGGCATGATGGTGGAGTAAGCGACGCCGAGGCGAATCGGATCCCGCCCCGTCATCAAGGCCGCCCGTGTGGGCGAGCAGATTGGAGTGGTATAGAACCGATTCAGTTGGGTTCCCTCAGCGGCAATGCGATCGAGCGAGGGTGTCTCGATGATCTGATTGCCATGAAACCCCACATCCGCCCAACCCAGGTCATCCGCCACCATCACAATGATGTTTGGCTTATCACCGGCGAATACAGATGACGAGGTTAGTAAAATAATAACGCCAAAGAAAAAGGCCCCTATTCGGACCATAACCCACCTTCCTTTTTTCTTATTGTGCTGTGGCACACTGTCGCTCAGAGAGTATCGCGCAGACAATAAGAGTGAAAACCATGCAGCGGAAAAATCTTCTAATTACTTTGGGTGTCCTTGCCATCGTATTGGTCGCCGTGCTGGTGCTGCCCAATCTGGATAGCTTGGAGAGCAAGGCTCGGCAGACCATCGCCAGTGCTGCTGGCAAAGCAGCGGTTGCCAACATGTCTGGAGTCGTGGCCGAGAACAACGCGCGCGGTCTCGCTGCCGCTGAACTGATTACACTTCCAATCAGCGTGGCTGAAGTGGCGCCAGGTATCTTTAAGGCCTCAGGCGTGGGTAACAGTTTTGCGATCAAGACGAGCGAAGGCAGTGTCATATTCGATACGGGCTTGATCATTCAGGCGAGCGAACAAATTGCACAGCTAAAAGAAGCCGTCGGCGACGAGGAGCCTAAAAAAATCATCCTCAGCCACAGTCATGCCGACCATGTAGGGGGAACCCGACTATGGGACCAAGGCAACGCTGAGATCATTGCGCATGAGGAGTTTGAGGAAGAGCAGCGCTATCTCACCGAGCTTAACCCCTATCTCCACCAGCGCAACCGAACCCTCTTCCCGTGGATCCCCGAAACACCCCGTACGCTCCCGGGCATGGATTTCCGCGGCCTGGTTCCTGATGTTCGCGTCGATAACGACAAGCCCTATCGCTTCACCTTGGGCGGACGACGATTCGAGGTTCACGGTACACCCGGCGCCGAGGGCGCAGACAACATCGTTTTATGGTTACCTGACGATAAGATACTGCTCTCGGGCGACTTTTTTGGTCCTCAGTTTCCCCAATTCCCCAATGTGTTCACGATGCGTGGCGAGAAAGTGCGTAAGCCCATCGAATACGTCGATTCGCTTAACCGCATCCTAGCGCTCGAGCCAGAGATGATGTTGCCCAGTCACCTCGACCCCGTAGTCGGCGGCGACAAAATCGCACGTGATATGCGAAAAATTCGGGATGCGGTGCAGTACGTTCACGATGAAACAGTCGCAGGTATGAATGCGGGCTTTTCGGTTGAAGCGTTAATGAGCAGTATTACGCTGCCGCCGGATCTAAGCCTCTCGCAATCCCATGGGAAGGTCAGTTGGGCGGTTAAATCGATCTGGGAATACTACGCGACGTGGTTCCACTTTGATCGCACGAGCGAGCTCTACCCCACTTCTCAACGCGCCATTCTGGCTGATGTTGCCAACCTGATGGACCTTGAGGCGGCGACATTGCAGGTGCGAGCCTACCTGGATGCAGCAGAACCCGAAAAAGCGCTATTACTACTGGAGTTACTAGAAGGCGCAAGAGCGACTGAGACACTCAGATCACTCAGGGCAGAGACACTGCTATATCTCAAGGAACGCGCTGAATCGATAGGGAACGACTATGAGATGTATTGGCTGGACAGCGAGCTCGAAAAACTCCAGTGACCCGTGCACCGTTACCCGGGGCACTGTTGAGATGACGGTCGCGTTTAGGCAAGGTGCCAACACCGGAAAAGACTCACTTGGCGTACGCCCCTCAAGCGGACTAAGACAAGACCTCGCCATGAGTTGCTCTTGCACATCGCGTCCCCTATGTTCAACGTAGTAAGAAATAACAAAACGCACACAACGAGGATTCTATGACTGACCGTTTAACTGTCGTCTCCACGGACTGCCATGCAGGACTGCCCATCGCTCAATACAAGCCTTATGTAGACACCAAATACCACGACTTCATCGATATGGCCGTAGATATCCAAATCGACATGATGGACAAGGCCGAGCAACAATTTCTCATAAAAGAGATCAACGACGAGTGGCGCGCGCCGATCCAGCAGGAGCTGAAAGGCGCTTGGGAATACAGCGAACGGCACAAGATGTTGGCCAAAGACGGTATCGCTGCGGAAATTATTTTCCCCGACGGCATTACCGAACAAAACACGCCTCCCTTTGGCGCGGGCCTAGGCTTGTCTCCAAAAGATGCTGTCCCCGAGCTGCAGTGGGCGGGCGCGATGGCGCATAACCGTTGGCTTTCAGAACTCGTTGCGAACGACCCCAAGCGCCACTTTGGTGTCGCGTCCATTCCACTTCTTTTTGATGTGCAACAAGCGGTTGAAGCAGCTCGTTGGTGCCACGAAAATGGGTTAAAGGGGGTTATGCTGCCGACGATGTGGGGCGAGCATGCCGCCTACCATGACGTTAAATACGATCCGTTCTGGGAGGTCTGCGAAGATCTTGGCATTGTAATCCACTTCCACTCTGGCCCGGCGCCGCACAACGAGTACTTTGGCCCGGCATTCCCTAACGAAGATCGAAGCGCTGAACTCCCAGGTGCTATGGGCGCCTACGTCTCCGAGGTCATGTTTTGGCTGTATCGCCCGCTGACCTTCATGCTTTGGGGAGGCGTCTTCGAGCGGTTCCCTCGGCTAAAAGCAATGGTCGTCGAGGGTGGCACGATGTTCATGGTGCCGTCTTGGCTCATGTTGCTCGACCATAACTACACCGACGTCCAGTTCTCCGCCAAGTTGGGTGACTTCCGGTCACATCTGTCTATGGCGCCAAGCGAATACTTTGCGCGCAATTGCGGCATTGGTGCTTCTTGCGTGCCACGGCGCGATCTAGACATGAAAGATCAAATCGGCCTTGAGCAAATCATGTGGGGAAGCGATTTCCCTCACCCAGAGGGCACCTGGCCCAACACTGCTCAATATTATCTAGACACGTTCAAAGGGTTTGACCCAGAGGCGGGTCGGAAGATTTTGGGTAGCAATGCGATTGATTTCTATGGACTCGACCGCGCCTATCTCGACAGCCTCGCTGCCAATATTGGACCGAGCACTGATATATTCGCAGCGTAATTAAAAACGAAAACAAAGGATCTAACTCACATGGAACTCATTGCTGTATGTGATTCGAAAGTAAACACCGCACCTGACTTTCCTATTGGCTGGTGGTCAGTCGCGCGAAGCCATGAGCTGGAACCTGGCGACGTAAAAGCAGTTAGCGCACTCGATCGAGAGCTTGTTGTGTACCGAACAGAATCAGGTGAGGCTCGAGTTCACGACGCGTTCTGTCCCCACCTCGGTGCGCACTTAGGTGTCAACGGTAAAGTAGTTGGCGAGTCTATCCAGTGTCCGTTCCACGGCTGGCAGTTTGGTGGTGACGGTAAATGCAACCACATTCCTTACTGCGACACGATTCCGACTCGCGCCAAGGTGCAGAACTGGCCTACCAGCGAGGTCAATGGCGAGATCTATATGTGGTTCCACCCCACAGGGGCTGAACCGGATCGTGAAGTCCCCGTCATCGAACAAATCGGTGATGAAAACTGGACCGAACCGCGCCAAGTTGAGTTCAATATTCCTGTGCACATTCAGGATATTGCCGAGAACAGCTGTGACCCGGAACACTTCCAGTACGTGCACAAGCAGAATCAAACCCCACCCTCTTCTGTGAAGGTAGAGGATGACGAAGCGGTTCATCTGCGCTCCGAGATTGAAGCGCAAGGTATGAAAGGCGGTCTCCACGCGACTATGTTCCAGCCCGGTTTAGCGCGTGTGATGACCAGCTACGGCCCGGGTGCAGAGATGTTGGTTTATAACTCGGCACAGCCGATCTCTCGCAACGAGACTCTGCTTCGCTGGACGCTGATTGTGCGCAACGAGATTGCCGAATTTGTTGGCGATCAGGTCATGGACGGTATCATCGAAGGGCTTTCAGACGACTACCCCATCTGGGAAAACAAGGTTCACAGAAGGCAGCCAATTTTCTGTAAAGGCGATGAGACCCTCGTGCTCTTCAGAAAATGGGTGCGTCAGTTCTATTTGCCAGAGAGCCCGAGAGGTCAGCAATGAGCGATTATTATCAGGGTAAAACCGCGGTTATCACTGGGGGTGCCAGTGGTGTCGGTCGCTCCATTGCTTTTGGATTAGGCCGCGCAGGCGCCAACGTCGTGATCGGTGATGTCGACGCAAACGCAATGGAAGCCATCGCCGCAGACCTTGCCGCAGAAGACATTCCACATCGCGTTGAACGCTGTGATGTGACGTCAACTGAGAGCTTGCAAAGCCTTCTAGACGCGTCGCTTGAGACCTTCTCGCAAGTGGACTTGGTATTTGCCAACGCCGGAATCGGTGCCGGGGAAGCAGGTCCCATTTGGGGCTTCTCCGAGAAGGACTGGCAGTGGTGCTTTAACGTAAATCTCTGGGGCGCCGTGAATAGCATTAACGTGTTCATGCCCTACCTGATCACACGCACCGACCGAACGCACATGATCATTACCGGCTCGGGTAATGGTGCCTACACCGTACTGCCCGATGTTCCGATCTACACCGCGACAAAAGCCGCGGTACATACCATTACTGAGAACCTGCACTATCAGGTGCAAATGGGAGGCTTACCCGTCGTTGTCAGCGCGCTATTCCCCGGTCCGCATGTGGTAGAAACCGGCTTGTTTAACTCGGGTCGTGTTCGCCCCGAAGAGTTTGATAAGGGTGTCACTGGCAACGAGACAGGCATCAATTCGGTTGAAGACATGAAGCGGATGGCCGAGGAATACGGTTTTGACCTCAAGACCACACACCCCGACGAGGTCGCGGAAATGGCGCTTGCCGGCATTCCAGAGGGTAATTTCTGGTTACTGGCCCATACCGAGGAAAGCATGGCCAAGGTGCAGCGTCGTGCCGACATGATCATCAACAAAACGACACCGGTACCGGAGTCTGTAGGTTAAGCGAATCAACACGCGAGGTCTTTGTTTCAAATTACAGCGCAAAACCACCTCGCGTTTGTACAAAGCGAACGCACCTCGCAAAAGTATTTGCGACATAAGAACCGAATGCACAAAAGAACGATAACAAAGGAAGAACATTATGACTGACGCACAAGCCCCAATGGGTGCACCCGGCTGTATCATCAACTGGCCAATGCTCAAGATTCACTATCGCACCGATCCCGAGGCCATCGCCGCGCTTTTGCCTCCGGGAATCACTGTTGGCAAAGAGCCCAACGTCAATCTGACGGTTTATAACTTCCCAGTACCCGACGTTCCCGAGTACGGTGTTGTCACAACGGTAAACGCCGATTTTGACGGTATCGAGGGTGAGTTCACGCTCGGCTACGGCATCGATCAGGAGTCAGCGATTTTTATATCGCAAGAGATGAACGGTCAGCCCAAGTATCCCTGCGAAATCGACTATCACCGCTTAGGCCCAATGGTTCGCGCTAAGTGTACGCACCAAGGCTATACCTTCCTCGAGTTTGAAGGCATGAGCGAGGGTCCTACTGATCCCGGTGATGAGTTCGTACAAAACGAATGGTGGATCAAGGTATCGCGAGCGGTAAGCATCGGCGGCCCAGCGACAGGCTACGATTTCCCGCCACACGTTGTGCACGTAGCGAGCAAGTATGGCACTGCTTGGAAAGAAAACGTTCAAGGCCAATTGGTCCTGCGTGACAGTCCTTGGGATCCGCTGGCTAGCAAGCTCCCCATGCGTGAGCAGCTTTCTGCCTATCTTTGGTGGCCCACGTTCTTGGATCGTTCAATCACACTCTCCAAGCCTTTGGACCCCGAAGCATTCCTACCCTTCGCCGACACGATTTCCGGTTCGCGATGGCCTGGTGTGAACGGCGCTCCGGGGAAGTGACTATGCAATCAACGGTTTCCGCGACCGATCTCGCTTCGAGGGTTCAGGCCCTCGAAGACATCGAGGCTATCAAACGCCTAAAAGCGCGCTGGTGGTTTGCCTGTGATACACGAGATATTGCGGGCATGCGAAGCTGTTATGACGAGGACAATTTCCTCATCGACTTTGGCTTCATAGGCGAATTCACAGATATGGACGCCTTCATCGACGTTTTTGAATCCCTCGCATGCCACCCCACACACGTCGATATGCATCACGGTACCGCACCAGAAATCGAGATGACGGGACCAGACTCAGCCAAAGGTCGCTGGCGCATGCGATTTCAGCTTCTTGAAACCGAACAAAAGCAAGTGCAGCTGATGAGTGGTTATTACGAGGATGAATACGCGCGGGTTAACGGCGAGTGGAAGATGCGCGTCTCCAAGTACACGCTGATGTCCAATCTTTTCTTATCATCGGCTGAAGGTGTTGTCGCGATCGAGCAGATTGGCAGTGCACCGGGCCTAGTGACTGAACAATAAGGGTTATCGCATGGCCGCTAACGATATGGCTGCCAAATGGGATGCTTTCTGCGAGACGCTGAAAGCCGCAGGGCAAGAACTCACAAAAGATCACGTCCCTCAGGACGAGCAAAGCCAAGCTGAAGGCTTGCGCTACTTATCCCGAATGGCGCGTGCGGCATTGGAGTGGTACGTCGAGTTTAACGACGCCGCTTTCCCTGTGCTTTACCAGCCCGCGCACGAGACGATCAAGCTAGGTGCTGATAACCCCGATAATATCTATCAAAAAGCCGTTATCGACGGTCGTTTTGACTACCGGTTAACGGGAAAACGCGGAACGATCGACTACATTAGCTTTGCAACAAGCAAAGGCAGTTATGCAGAGAACTTCAAACAGATCGAAACGGGGTTTCTCGATAGCAATACAGTCGAGATCGACGCTGATGGCAACTTCGAGATTATTCTGAGCGCCAACGAGCAGTCGGGCAACTGGCTGCCTATGGATACAGAATCCGAATCGCTGCTGATCCGTCAGACGTTTCTCGATCGATCGCTTGAGACTCCGGCTGACATACAGATTCACCGTCTGGATCGATCGGCAACGCCCGAGCCCTTGAGTGCGGAGAAGATCACCGCTGACTTTGACAAGGCGATGGCGTTTTATCGCAATACCATCGGTTTATTCTCTCAGTGGAGCAAAGAAATCAGGGACAACCCTAACAGTCTCCCCCTTTGGGATCAGGCTTTTTGTCAGGCTGTGGGTGGCGACCCCAATGGTATTTGTGTGTTACATGCTCCTTTGTTTCATCCCGCCATGAAAAACGTGGCG
>CAJXZI010000046.1 GCA_913063005.1 uncultured Halieaceae bacterium
TTAAACCCAACACAGACGATATGCGCGAAGCACCAAGTCGTTTCCTACTTGAAAACATTTGGTCTTGCGGCGGTAAGGTACGCGCCTTTGACCCAGAGGCAATGGAAGCCTGCCATGCAATTTATGGCGACCGTGATGATATGGCCTACGTTGCATCTAAAGACGAGGCACTTGAAGGTGCGGACTGTCTTGTAGTCTGTACCGAATGGCGAACCTTTTGGTCACCCGATTTCGAGGCAATCAAAGATGCGCTTAGCGAACCCGTTATCGTCGATGGGCGTAATCTCTACGATCCGAACTATCTAGCGAGTATCGGCATTGAGTATTACGGAATTGGCCGTGGGCTATCGGTAAAGCAGCATTGAAAACATACACTGTGGGCTGGCGTGAATGGGTGGAATTGCCCGAACTCGCTATCGGCCCGATAAAGGCGAAGGTTGATACGGGCGCGCGCACTAGCGCCTTGCACGCCATTGATCTCGAAATATCTGAAAGGAATGGTCAGGCGTGGGTTAGCTTTACCTTCGAAAACGAGGACGGCTCAATGGGTGCCCGCAACGAGGCGCCTGTGGAAGAGTTTCGTGACGTCACAAACTCAGGCGGCCAAAGCGAATCGCGGCCGGTCATCAAAACCCCTTTGAAGCTCGGTGATGTTTACAAGCTCGTCGAGCTCACGCTTACGCAGCGCGACAATATGGCGTACCGAATGCTTATTGGTCGCACCACGCTCTCTTCAGAATTCATCGTGGCCCCTGCCGAGAGCTTTGTATTGGGCGGCGACGAGTTAAGCTCGGGAAACCCAAAATGAAAATAGCGATCCTCTCTCGCAACCCTGACCTTTACAGCACCAATCGTCTTTTCGAAGAGGCCGAGCGAAAGGACCACGAGTGCCAAGTCATCGATACGCTCAAGTGCTCGATCGACATTACGACGGCAAACCCCGCGATTTGGTACAAAGGTGAGAAGTTAGAGCGACAGGACGCCATCATCCCTCGCATAGGCGCCTCGATTACGGATTACGGAACAGCCGTTATTCGTCAGTTCGAGATGATGGACACCTATAGCCTCGTGGGCTCCATACCGCTTGGGCGATCACGCTCGAAACTTCGAGCTCTGCAATTGCTTGCGCGTAAAGGACTCGGTATGCCCGCCACCGGGTTTGCCCACGATGTTCACAACACGAGACAGCTCATTAAGTTGGTCGGCGGAGCGCCTGTGGTTGTAAAGCTACTCGAGGGAACACAAGGCCGTGGCGTTGTGCTCGCAGAGACGGTCAAAGCTGCCGAGTCAGTGATCGATGCGTTTACCGAGCTAAAAGCAGACTTTCTCGTGCAAGAGTTCATCAAAGAGGCCGGCGGTAGTGATGTTAGGTGTTTTGTCATTGGTAATCGCGTTGTGGCGGCGATGGAGCGGGTGTCACTACCCGGCGAGTTTAGATCGAACCTTCATCGCGGCGGCAGCGCGCAGCTCACCAAACTGACACCCACAGAGCGCCGAACCGCGGTTAAAGCCGCGCAGACCATGGGGCTCGACGTCGCAGGTGTTGACCTCATTCGGTCTAGTCGGGGTCCGCTGGTGCTTGAGGTCAACTCATCACCCGGACTTCGGGGTATTGAAGAAGCAACCGGTGTAAATGTGGCAGCCAAGATCATCAAGTACATCGAGGACAATGTGGATTCACCCAAATCTCGACGAAAGGATAAGGGCTAAGAAAAACCCCGAATGCTGCGCCCACATCATCAGTTACCGATCAGATGGGCACTAACCAAATCGCGATTAATCAGCCCTTTAAACTGATATAAAGAAATACGCCGACCAAAAACGCTAACAACCCCAAGGCAATCAACTGTTCTTTTTGAGACATACGGCCCTCCGCTTAAGGCGCTAGCTAGTTGGCCACTTGTTAACCAGCCCATGCAAAAACAACAAATAATCCCTAGGTTTGGTAACCCACACGGGGAGGCAAACGCGACGGTCTGAGAGCTTCTGTCGAATTGTAAGTCGTTTTTCGTACAAACAGGGGTACGCAATCTGACTTGACTGCGAAGTACGAGGTAGAATTGCCGGCGTTTAGCCACAAAGCTGCTTTAGCCCAAGTAATTTCAAGGTCAAAAACATGAGTGACAACAAACACGGAAAATCAGGTCAATACGTCTACTCGATGAATCGCGTGAGTAAGGTGGTACCTCCCAAGCGCGAAATTTTAAAAGACATATCGCTCTCGTTTTTCCCCGGCGCGAAAATTGGTGTTTTAGGCCTCAACGGCGCGGGTAAATCGACGCTCCTAAAAATCATGGCCGGTATCGATACTGACATTCAGGGCGAAGCCCGTCCGCAAGCCGGCATCAAAATTGGCTACCTTGCTCAAGAGCCACAACTGAACCCCGAAAAAGACGTGCGCGGAAATGTCGAGGAGGGACTTGCAGAAGCGATCGATGCGCTCGCCGGTCTCGACAAAATTTATGCGGCTTACGCCGAGCCTGACGCAGATTTCGACGCATTGGCAAAAGAGCAAGCGCGTCTAGAAGACGTTATTCAAGCAACGGATGCGCACAACCTCGAAACTCGTCTTAACGTTGCTGCTGATGCATTGAGGCTTCCGCCTTGGGATGCGGACGTCACCAATTTATCGGGCGGTGAGCAACGCCGTGTGGCCCTCGCAAGACTTTTGCTCAGCGAGCCAGACATGCTGCTCTTGGACGAGCCAACCAACCACTTAGATGCTGAGTCTGTGGGCTGGCTAGAGCGGTTCTTAGAGGGCTTTACGGGAACCGTGGTCGCGATTACTCACGATCGCTATTTCCTCGACAATGCCGCTGGCTGGATTTTAGAACTCGACCGAGGTCGCGGTATCCCCTACGAGGGCAACTATTCCACATGGCTAGAAGCGAAAGATCAGCGTTTAGCCCAAGAGCAACGCCAAGAGGCGTCTCGGCAAAAAGCCATTAAAGCAGAGCTTGAGTGGGTAAGATCAAACCCCAAAGGCCGACAGGCGAAGAATAAAGCACGTCTTGCTCGGTTTGATGAATTGAACTCGCAAGATTTCCAGACCCGTAACGAAACCAACGAAATTTACATTCCGCCCGGTCCGCGCCTCGGCGACAAAGTGGTCGAAGTCGAAGGCCTCAGAAAGGTTTTTGGTGATCGCCTGTTATTTGACGATGTGACGTTTACCGTGCCAAAGGGCGCGATCGTGGGTATCGTTGGTGCAAACGGCATGGGTAAATCGACCCTTTTCCGATTACTGATGGGACACGAGCAGCCAGATGGGGGCTCGGTGACGGTTGGTGAAACGGTACAGCTCGGATATGTTGATCAGTCACGCGATGACCTTGACGGCTCTAAGACCGTCTGGGAAGAAGTGTCCGACGGTCTCGATATCATTCGCATTGGCACTTATGAAGTGCCCTCTCGCTCGTATATCGGTCGATTCAATTTCAAAGGCTCCGACCAACAGAAGTTCGTAAAGGACCTTTCAGGCGGTGAGCGCAACCGCTTACATCTTGCCAAGCTACTTAAGCAAGGCGCTAACGTGCTGCTCCTCGATGAACCGACCAACGACCTTGACGTCGAGACACTGCGCGCCCTTGAAGACGCTATACAGGCCTTCCCTGGCTCTGCCATGGTGATCTCACACGATCGCTGGTTCCTCGATCGTATTGCGACACACATTCTTGCCTATGAAGATGATGGTTCTGTTGTCTTCCACGAGGGCAACTACACGGAGTACGAAGAAGATCGTCGCGCTCGATTAGGAAGAGATGCCGAAGTCCCGAGCCGCGTCAAACATCGAAAGTTGATGTAGAACGCTAGGCAGCACATGACAAATCAGTCCAGACCCATTGATTGATGGGCTGGGCTGTTTGAGCGACAAGCGACAAGCGACAAGCGACAAGCGACAAGCGACAAGCGACAAGCGACAAGCGATTAGAGTGTAACCCCCTCACTTACAGCTTCTACAGCTTCGCCAGATTTGTGATGATTCCGCAGCTGACTATCCGTGGTCCGGCTCAATATCCACAACCGCGGGAAAATGATCCCAAAGGCTCCGCAACAATCACCGCATCCACTGAATTAAAGCCTGCACTCAGTCAAAGAGTGCAATGGCTTCATCGAGCCGAGAGACAGGTTGAACCTGAATGCCAGGGATTTTTGTTCTCGGCGCATTACCTTTAGGAACGATGGCACGCTTAAAGCCATGCTTCGCTGCTTCGGCAATCCGTTCCTGACCGCTTGTTACCGGACGAATCTCACCCGTGAGACCAACCTCACCAAAGACAACGAGGTCTTTGGGAAGCACCTTGTTACGAAGGCTTGAGACGACAGCGAGTAAGAGCGATAAGTCACCGCTGGTTTCAGCGATTCGAACACCACCCACCACATTGGCAAAGACGTCCTGATCACCCACGTGTAAGCCCACGTGTCGGTGTAAAACAGCGAGCAACATAGCGAGTCGGTTCTGTTCAAAGCCCACGGCAACACGGCGCGGATTCCCTAAATTACTGGCGTCGACCAAGGCCTGAATCTCAACGAGCAAGGGACGTGTCCCTTCCCACACCACAACGACGACGGTCCCCGGTGCTGGCGTCTCAGCGCGCTCTAAGAAAATAGCCGACGGATTGAGGACTTCTTTCAAGCCGACATCAGTCATGGCAAAGACACCGAGCTCATTGACTGCACCAAAGCGATTTTTCTGGCCACGCAGCGTTCGGTAGCGAGAGTCTTGTTCACCCTCAAGCAATACCGAGCAGTCGATCATATGCTCAAGTACCTTAGGGCCGGCTAAGCTACCATCCTTGGTTACATGGCCCACCAGAATCAATACGGTACCGGTTTGCTTGGCATAACGCGTCAGCAGAGCCGCACAGTCCCGCACTTGAGCAACGCTTCCAGGTGCTGACGTCAATGCATCGCTGTGAATAACCTGAATAGAGTCGACCACCAAAACCTTTGGTTTATGTTTGTCAGCCGCCGTCAAAATCTCGTTAACGTCGGTTTCTGCCATTAGCTGTAAAGCGTCGGTCTCAAGACCCAAACGCTTAGCGCGCATGGCAACCTGCTGCGGGGACTCCTCACCCGTGACGTAAAGCGCTGGCGCCGCCGCCGCGAGTTTGCACAGGGTTTGAAGGAGTAATGTGCTCTTCCCTGCACCGGGATGACCACCGATTAAAATCGCAGAACCGGGGACAAAGCCACCGCCCAATACTCGGTCAAGCTCGGCAAAACCGGAGCTGAATCTCGGCAGATCTATCAGGTCAATTTCCGAGAGCTTTTGTACCGTTGCTGTCGTGCCAGCAAACCCGCCTCGCGACTTTGGACTCGCCGCAGAACTGGGACCTGAGAGCCTAACCTCAGAGAGCGTATTCCAGGCCTGACAAGCAGAGCATTGCCCTTGCCACTTACGATAGTCAGCGCCGCAGTCATTACAGACAAAGGCAGTCTTAGTTTTTGCCATAGATCGCTCCGACAGGGGTGCCCAGCCACCCCGAAACCGCTATGCTACCAGACCAAGAGTCATAGCTAACATCCATGTCTAACTCACGATTCATCCCTGAACGCTATTGCACGTTCTCAGCGCAACTCGCGGCCACGATTGGTCTCGAGGAGGCCATTTTGCTACAAGGATTGAGTCATCAGTTGGGCGCTGACAACGTGCAGGATACCGCTATTTCTATCCCGGCATTGACAAAAGAGTTCCCCTTTTGGGATGACATCAAACTCAATCAGCTTCTGCAGCGCCTTGTCGACTTGGGGATCATTTCCGCATCGCCAACATCCGATCCGGCAGTCTGGTCAACTCGCCGACATTACAGAAATGATCCTCCCAAAGTACAAACCACTCAGTCATGGCGCCCAAGCGAGCACGTGATTGATCTTCTCAACTTAAACCATGGGCTCACACGGGATTACATCCTGTCTCAGCTGAAGACCTTCGATCGCTCAGGTGACCCAAAGGGATATGACAGTCGTTTTCGACAACACGTCTTGTCCGAATGGCGTCACAGCCAAAGGCACCCCGCCTTTGACATTAAAGAGCCACCTAAGTTTGATAACCAGTGGCAACCGAGTGGTGACGCTCAGGAGATCCTCGCAAGAGCCGAAATTCCGGCCTCCTTTTACGATGAGATAAGGCCCGAGTTCATTCTCTACTGGAAGGAACGCGGCGGTGCACCGAAAGACGTCAACAGTAAGTTCATACAGTTTGTGCGCCAACGATGGGTACGCCACGAGAATAGTATTCAGCACAGCACCCTGCCTGAGCGACTTAACCCGCAATGGCGACCCAATGCGGCGGTGTATGAAACACTCACGTTATCCGGAATCAGCCAGGAGTACGCAGATTCGGTACTCAATGAATTTGTTGTTTACTGGGTCGACAGCAACGAAGTGCACACCTCGTGGAACGCGAAGTTTTTGCAGCATGTAAAATACCAATGGCAACGCCATCAGGAGCAGACCAGTGGCAGATCAACATCAAGCGGGGGCGCTGGCCCAGCAGATCGCACGAAAGACCGCAGCATCTCCGACGACCTCAGCGACACCAGCTGGGCAGGCTAACGCCGACACCTCGGAAGACGCTAGTCCCGATAACGGTCTTGTCGATGCGATCAACCAGGTGTTTGCGCTTTTTCGTCTCAACTACCACAACCAATATTACGCTGCTTGGTCAGATGCGCAGCAGCTTGGCCAGGTGAAGCGGCTGTGGCTGGAAGCACTGGGACATTTTTCCAGCGATTTAATTCTTATGGGTGCACGACGTGCGATCGAGGGTAGCGATTACCTTCCCACCCTGAACCGGATGCTCGCAAGTTGCTCTGAAGCGCTCGGAGAACTCGGTCTACCGACTGCGAACGCGGCTTACGAGGAAGCGTGTCTCGCGCCCAGTCCCAAGGCAGACGCCGCTTGGACTCACCCCATTGCTTATCTCGCCGGGCGAGACACTGGTTGGTACTTGCTTGCGAACCATACTCGCAATGAGGCCTGGCCCGCATTTCAGGTGCACTATAACCAGTGGCTCAGGCGAGCGCTTTCAGGAGAGACCTTAGTGATTCCCGAGCGCAAAGCTATCGATGCGCCTCGCGAGGAAGATGTAATGTCAAACGACCAGAGGAAAGCGGCGCTATCTGCGCTGAAAGAACAGCTGGGCTTCTAGGATAGTTGGCTAAAGCGATAGCTCTGTAATTTAAAAGCCTTGGTCAGCCATATACCTCTCTAACGACAGGCGTTGGGCGTCCAATGCTTTGATCAGTCCTGGCGCTTTCTCTAGCTCACCTGCCGCCATCGCGAATTGCAATAACTTAGCGATCTCAGAGAGTTGGGCGGCTTGCGCATTACCGCAAGTCCCTTTGAGGCGATGTGCCAAAGCGCGTATCGGTTCTGCATCTTGCTCACTCTGAAGCGTCTTAAGTTGTTCAATGTCGCCCAGGATTTCAGCACGAAACTTCTGCAGGATCATTTTCACAAGACTGTCGTCACCACCGAGCATCACGCGCAACGCATCGAGATCAATGGGTGGAGCGTCGCTAGGCGCCGTAGTGCTCATAATCGTTTCTCGCTAAATTTTCGAATCGTGTGAACTGCCCTTGGAAGGATAAACGGCAGGTGCCGATAGGACCATTACGTTGCTTGCCGATAATAATCTCAGCCACGCCCTTGTCAGGCGAGTCTTCGTTATACACCTCGTCTCGGTAGATGAACATAATGACGTCCGCATCCTGCTCAATCGCGCCCGATTCACGAAGATCTGAGTTTACCGGCCGCTTATTCGGTCGTTGCTCAAGCGAGCGATTAAGCTGGGAAAGGGCGACAACCGGGCATTTAAATTCTTTTGCAATGGCTTTCAAGCTTCGGGATATCTCAGAAATCTCCGCGGTTCGGCCTTCGTTAGAACCTGCCACCCGCATCAGCTGCAAATAGTCGACCATGATCATGCCAAGATCACCCTGCTCTCGAACCAATTTGCGAACACGTGATCGAAGTTCCGTAGGCGTTAGCGCAGGTGTGTCGTCGATGAATACCTGTGTGCCTTTTAGTTTTTCGGTTGCGCTAGCGAGCTTCGGCCAATCGTCTTGCTCAAGCTTACCCGTTCGCACACGCCCCTGGTCAATCCGGCCCAAGGACGACAGCATACGTATGACCAACTGCTCTGCGGGCATCTCCATCGAGAAAACCATCAGCGGGCGGTCGCTTGCCAACGCCGCATTCTCAATAAGATTCATCGCAAACGAGGTTTTACCCATCGACGGGCGGCCTGCAACAATGACGAGATCCGAAGGCTGCAAACCGGACGTCATTCGATCTAAATCTATAAAGCCGGTGGTTAATCCGGTGATATCACCGCCTGTGTTGTAAAGCTCCTCAATGCGATCAATAGCGCCTTTGAGGAGCCCTTCCATGCCCTGCGGACCACCCGCCTTCTGGCCACTTTCAGAAATTTGCATGATGAGACGCTCGGCTTCGTCTACCAGCTCCTCTGAACTGCGACCCTCAGGGTTAAAACCTGAGGAGGCGATATCTTGAGCCGCATTGATAAGCTGGCGGAGGACAGAACGCTCGCGTACCGCGTTGGCATAGGCACGGACATTGGACGCTGTGGGGGTTTGCTCAGCGAGTTCGGCGAGGTAGGTGTGGCCACCGGCGGCATCAAGCTCACCGGTCGCAAGCAGTCGATCTGAAACCGTGACCACGTCAACCGGCTCACCGCGATCAACAAGTAATGCAATTTGACGGAAGATCGCCCGGTGCTCAGGGCGATAGAAATCTGCGGCTGCGACGACCTCGGCAACGCCGTCCCAGCTATCTGAAGAGATGAGTAGAGCGCCAATGACGGAGCGCTCTGCCTCAATAGACTGCGGCTGCAGTTTTAGCTTGGCAACATCCCAATCGGGATTTGATGCTGTCTCCATATCAACTCTTTACCGATGATAGCGTGTTGATCTTACCGAGCCTGCCCCGGTGGTACAGCATGCCACAGTTCAGAACTGTGGCGTAAGAGACATTCGTTACTCGGCAACGATTGCAATGTTAGCCGTCGTAGCGACTTCAGCGTGAAGCTGGATCATGATCTCGTACTCACCGAGCTCACGAATCGCGCCATCCGGGAGGCGTACTTCGGCCTTATCGGTCTCGCAACCTGCGGCTGTTAGTGCCTCAGCAATATCACGCGTACCGACTGAACCAAAGAGCTTGCCCTCTTCACCCGCGGTTGCAGCGATTTGGACTTGCTCCAAAGCCTGGATGCCCTCTGCACGCTTCTGTGCCGCATCAAGCGTTGCAGCAGCGGCGGCTTCGAGCTCCGCACGACGTGCCTCAAACTTTTCAACATTCTCAGGCGTGGCAGGTACTGCTTTTCCCTGCGGGATAAGGAAGTTACGGCCATAGCCTGGCTTCACATCAACACGGTCACCCAGTCCACCCAAGCTACCTACGTTATCGAGCAGAATTACTTCCATCGTTTTTTCCCTCTACTTTGAGCACGCAGTGCCCAACCTTTTCTAAACTCATTTCGATCTTGCTCGACGCCCCAAATCAAGGAAGGCGTCCAGCAAAACCGCTAGTAACACGCCGACTTTCAATCCATCGACGATAATCCAAAGCGCATAACCGACAGTCAAAACCGCTCCACCTAGCTGTTGGCGCTTTGCAATGTGATGAAACAATGCAAAACCCGCCAGGGTCACGGGTATTCCCGCCAGCGCAGACCAAGCTGCCACCTCGCCGCCATTCAGAGCTCCCAGCATTGCCAAAAGCACCAAAAGGGCAGTTAAAACACTGGGCAATTTAAACGCCCGAAACTCTTCTCCAAATGCACCCGGTTTGAAGAGCACTGCCTGCCAATACCGTCCTAGTAACAAACTCAAGGACGCCATAAGCGCATTTCCGGTTGCCATCAAACCCGCAACCTGAGTTACCGTGGGCCTTAATGCACTTAGCGACTCGCCCGATTCGGGCGACTCTGCCTGAAGCGCTGCGATAAACGTATCCAGCATCGCCAACATCGCCTCCAGAAAGGCTGAGTTGAACGTCAGTAGCAAAACACCACCAACGGCCGAGACTGGAACAATTGCTAATAATGCGAGCGACAGACTTAAGGTCTGCGCGAGCACCAACGCACCCACAAATACGGACAACAACAAAAAGCCGGTTCCGTAATCTCCGCTCACCCAACCCAATAAAAGAGCAGGCAACAGAGACCATAAAGCTACCCAAGTCCCATCGCGCGATCCTTGTGCCATGGTGACCAGAGCTATTGCCGCAGCACTTATTGGTGCAGCGACTACAAGCACTGAGCCGAGAACGGCTACCGCCAGCGCTTGCCAGCGGCCACGCATGATAAATTCAGCGAGGCCGCGCATCACTGTCTTACTGGTGAGAATCCGTGTAAGGCAGTAACGCTAGGTAGCGAGCGCGCTTGATAGCTGTCGCCAACTGACGCTGATACTTTGCTTTAGTGCCTGTGATACGGCTCGGTACGATCTTTCCAGTCTCAGTAACGTACTGCTTGAGAACTTCCAAATCTTTATAGTCGATTTCCTGAACACCTTCGGCGGTAAAACGACAGAACTTTCTACGTCGAAAAAAACGTGACATCGATTACTTCTCCTCTGCCTTGTCAGTTTCGGCAGGCGCTTCTTCAGTCGCCTCACCTGAAGCTGACTCGTCAGCTGCTGCGGCTTCGGCAGCTTTCGCCTCCGCTGACTGACGCTCTTGATAACGTGACTTACGCTCACGATCCTCTTTCTCGGACTTCATGATCAGCGACTCTTCAGTCACTGCTTCGTCCCGACGAATAACGAGGTTGCGGATAACCGCGTCGTTGTAGCGGAAGGTAGTTGTCAGCTCTTCCATAGCCTCATTGCTGGCCTCAACGTTCATCAAGACATAGTGTGCCTTGTGAATCTTGTTGATGTGGTAAGCAAGCTGACGACGACCCCAATCTTCGAGGCGGTGAACTTGTCCGCCATCCTTGGTGATCACATTGGTGTACCGCTCGATCATGCCCGGTACTTGTTCCGACTGGTCCGGATGGACCATAAAGACGATTTCGT
>CAJXZI010000047.1 GCA_913063005.1 uncultured Halieaceae bacterium
GTATCGTGAAGGATGCGTTCACGCCGAAAGCTGTGGCCGCTATGGAGCCCTGGTTGCGCCAGCAGGCCAAGGTCATTGTTGACCGTGTTGCTAAACGCGGCGAGTGCGAGTTTGTCGAGGATGTGGCGGCGGAGCTTCCGTTAATGGCCATTCTTGAGCTAATGGGTGTGCCGCTGGAGGATCGCGAAAAGTTTTTTAAATGGACCAACACCATGACTTTCGCCGATGATCCGGACGTTGCTGGCGGTATCGCCGAGGCTAGGACGGCCTCGTTTGAGGTCATGATCTACGCCGCTGAGTTGGCGCAAAAACAACGTCAAGGGTTCACCGGCCCCGTTATTAAGGCCTTGCTCGAGGGCGATATTGACGGGCAGCCAATCACGGACGAGATGTTTTCCTGGGTGTTTATTCTGCTTATGGTCGGAGGTAACGAGAGCACGCGCACCGCAATTGCTCATGGTCTTCGACTCTTGATGGAAAACCCAGATCAGTTGCAGCACTTGGTCGACCATCCTGAAGACATTCCCGCCGCAGTGGAAGAAATGCTTCGGTATAACACGGCGTTTATCGCGATGCGCCGCACCGCCACGCAAGATATCGAGTGGCAGGGTTACAGTATTAAAAAGGGCGACAAGGTAGTGATGCACTACCACTCGGTGAATCACGACGAGGACGTGTTTGGTGAGGACGCACTGACGTTTGATATCCACCGTATGAAGCGAATGCCGACGCTGAACCGTGAAATTCGATCGTTCGGTATTGGTCAGCATTTCTGTCTGGGAATAAATTTGGCACGTTTGGAAATGCGGGTCATGTTCGAGGAGATCCTACCTCGACTTAAAAACCCGTCGCTGGCTGGAGAGATTACCTACATGCGGTCGTATTTCGTTAACACGATTAAAAAGATGCCGATTACGTTCACACCAGAGCGATGACATCTAGCGGATGTACGTCACAAAGCGAATAAGAGGCCTTTTGGGGGAGTCATGGCATACACAGGACGTCTAGCGGTTGTAACAGGGGGCGGGAGCGGCATGGGCCAAGCCTGGGCGAGACGCCTGGCAGGCAGTGGCGCGTCGGTCGTGCTTCTTGACGTCAACACGGAGGGGATGGCGGCAACGGCCTCTGGGTTCGAGAATATTCATACCGAGACTATTGACATCACAGATTCTGACGCAGTGAGACAGGTGTTCAGAGAAATTGAAGCAAACCATGGTGCCGTTGATCGTGTTATCAACGCCGCAGCGATTATGCCCTTTGGGCGACTGGTCGATGAGGACCCCAAGGTTACTAACAAGGTGATGTCCGTGAATTACGGTGGGTTAGCGAATGTTGCTACGGCGGCCTTACCTCCCATGCTGGAGCGAGGCTACGGCGACTTCATTAGTTTTTCTTCGATGACGGGCATCATTCCCGGATTGTTGATGGGGGCTTATGCCTCCAGCAAAGCAGCGGTCCAGCACTACAGCGAAATTCTCTACCATGAGAATCGCGACAGTGGGCTCCGATTTTGTTGTGTTTGCCCCCCTGCAGTTGCCACGCCGCTCTGGCGTCAAGCCGAAGCTACGATAGTTCCCAAGTTGCCATCAAAGGGTGAGACCCTTACACCGGATGAAGTTATTGCCGACGTTGAGCGCTGCTTAGAGGCGGGTAAACCCTTTTCGTACCCAGGCAAGCAGACCAAGTTTGGTGTGCTCATGCGTCGCCTGTTCCCGGGTCTTATCTGGAAGGCCTCTCATGATGCTGAGGGCTTCTAGGCTTCGCGTTTATCAGCCACCAAAGCGCTCATGAACCGCTTTACGCCTAACTTGAATCCTCTCCCATCGCTCCTCAGGCGACACCTTTGGAAGGTTCTCGATAAACGCAGCTAACTCTTCAGGGTTCAGTACGCGTGTGCTTGGCTGATCTGCTTCCGTGGGCGGTGAATCAAGCCCCTGCCAGCGCATGAATATGAGTCCCTCATCGTGCCCCGCGGGATCGAGCCAATTAGCAACACCTGGATCCTCGAGCGAGATCAGCGCATAACAGCGACTTTCGTCCTCTCGACACCCCAACTGATTCATATTCAGGGTGCTCGTATGGTTTTCATAATCCATGCTGACGAACCAGCGATTGCCTAACTGAATTCCCATGTAAGGCGCGCCCGTATCGCCAAATTCGATGAGCATGGTTTCATCAGGTTCGAGTTTGAAGTTACCGAAGGCAGAGTACTGACCAACGAGGCCACCGGGCGTGGCTCGCATGTTGAAAATAGTGTTGTTAGGAACCAATGACCACATGCGATCCGCGATTGCGATCCAGCTCGCGGTTCGGTCGTACATCGACTTTGAAGCTCGCTCGAAGCCACCGATCATATCGAGTTCGGTCAAAGGAATCGGCGGAACCTTCTCTGAATCGAGGCGCTCGATGTACAGAGGGTCGAGACGTTCTTTTTCCCAGTCCGAATGAGTGAAACGAACGAGCAGAGACTCGGCACCAGGTGCATTTTTCATCCAGTTCGCAACGCCCTCGGGGCGCTCAGGGCTCACGATGATTTCAAAATTGCCGTCGTCATCCATCTCCATCTCGTCGGCATAGAGCACACTCACGTTGGTGCTACTGCCCGCGTTACCCACGCCTGGAACACCGATAACGAGTTGAAAGATGAGTTGCGTCGTATTGCCGCGTTTCCCCGTCAGTCTGTAACTGCCTTCATCATCAAGGAGCGCAAAGAAGTAGTTGTTATCGGGGTTATCCAAACCTGCCTTGCTCGTCCAGTCGACACCGCGCATCGTGCGCGGGTAGTCGTGCGACATCAGCGCACCGGCCTTGATGGAGCCCACGATGGTGTACAAAAGTCCGCGATAGGCCTCTGCACGTGCTAGCGGGTCGTCAAAATTGCTGTGTGTTTTGTAGAGGGCGAGCGTGTCTCTTTGTGCTTGGAGAAACCCTTCGAAGGCGGCATCTAACGGATCATCAATCTGTGTCTGACTTGGCTCGTAACGGGGTGCAGGCGCTGTCATGCGTCCCGCATAAAAGCCGGCAACGATGAGCATCAAGACGATTACGAGTAAGCTAATTTTCTTCATGGTGTTTCCTGGCTTGGTTTCGGGTTTCGGGTTTCGGGTTTCGGGTTTCGGGTTTCGGGTTTCGGGTTTCGAGTCACGGATTATGGTTGCGATACCACGCGATGGCGTCTGACACAGTCTCGCTTAGCGGACGGGGCGCCCACCCTAGTTCGGCAGCGGCCTTGGCGTGATTCATCGGGCCAAAAGCCTCGGATAAAAACATCGAGGTTCGACAAAATTTGGCGTCTTTGATCCCTCTGAGACGATTGATAACTTCGGCAATCGTTGCGAAGACATAGGCTTTGCGCATGGAGAGCACGGCAGGTTTTTCGGATCCCATCGACTCTGCAGCCATGGCGTAAAAGTCTTGCTGTCGAAGACACTCGCTGACAATAGCGTACCGCTCGCCGATGCGCCCTTTGGTCTCCGCGAGCAAGCAAGCCTGTGCGGCGTCACGTACGTCCACTGTCGGTAAGCTGCAGTCAAGCGCGGTGTTTTTTCTTTTCGTCGCTTGCCACAGTGCATTTCCGTGAGGCGTTGGGCCAAAATCGTCAGGGCCATAGGTGTTGGCGACACAGAGCATGACTGCTGGAAGTCCCCGCTCCGAGACGGCGTCGGTAACCGCCTTCTCCGCGAGTACCCGCGTCTTTACGTAGTCAGGTGCCTCGTCCCACCAGTCGAAAGCCTGGTCTTCTTGTGCCGGCGATCCAGAGTGACGGGGGAGGGTGACCATTGAACTCGTAAAGACAAAGCGTGTGATATTTTCGGCTACTGCGGCGTCTAGTACGTTGGCGAGGCCGTCTACGTTGGTGCGATACAGCGGCGTTGAATCGACGAGCCAGGCGCGAGTGTCGACTACGTTGTAAAAGATGCTGCCACAGCCGCGCATAGCGGCTCTCACCGAGTCACTGTCGCTAATGTCGCCATAACAAATCTCGATATTCAGGCCTTCTAGGGCACTGAGGTCACTCGTAGGCCGCACCATTGCGCGAACGGACCTCCCTTGGGCAACAAGAAGCCGCGTTACGTGGCTACCCATAAAACCATTCGCGCCCATAACCAGAGCTGGGGATGAACTGGCGTAATCGTTGGTGACCGAGGTATTCACAAACACAGTCTCTTGTTCATTTTATTATTTTTGAAGATTGAGCCTTGAACCCGTATCGCTTGCAATGCTCTTGTGCCACTCAAAGGGACGATGGTCATAAGTATAGGGTCGGTATACTGCGGCAATGCAACTTACGATTGACCGCCCTCATTGAGGAACCGCCCATGCTCGATACTGCCTTTCAACCACTTCAGCTTGGACCCCTGACGCTTCCTAACCGCTTTATAAAAGCGGGTGCTAACGAGAACATGTCAAAGCAGGGAAAACCGACCCGTGCGATGCGTATGCATCACGAGGCGTTGATCAAAGGCGGTGTTGCCATGACCACCATGGCGTATGTGGCAGTTGAGAAGGACGGACGAACACTGCCTGACCAGGTATGGGTGCACGACGAAGCCATGGACGATTTGAAAGCGGTAACCGATGCTGTTCATGCAGCCGGTGGTAAGATCGCGGCGCAGATTACGCACGGCGGCAGCTTTGTCACAGGGGTCTTCATCCCAAGGCGCCTCGAAAGCTCTGTGTCGGGTTTTAATCCTGCGGGCCTGCTCCGCGGCAATATGTTCCGTCGCGCCATGAACGAACGCGATATGGATCGCATGGTGGGCTTGTTCGTAAATGCGGCAGAGCGCTGCTTTGAGGCAGGCTTTGACGCGGTCGAAATCCACATGGGGCACGGTTACCTTCTGAATCAATTTCTGTCGCCCCTAGATAACCAACGCAAGGATCAATACGGCGGTAATGCAGAGAATCGCGCACGTTTCCCCGCGCGCGTCTTGCGGGCGGTAAAAGAGGCGGTGGGGGATCGTATGGCTGTGATCGCAAAGATCAATGTAGCTGACGGTCGCAGCAAAGGCGCTCAGCTAGAAGACGGAATTGTCACGGCGAAGATCCTCGAAGAGGCGGGCGCCGACATGCTGGTGCTCTCGGGGGGACGAAACGTTGAATCGGGTTGGTTTACCTTCGGCAGTAACATGAATCTAGACGCTATGCTGCGTGTTATTGGTAAGTGGTCGTTGAGCGGTATGGCAATTGCCTCAACGCAAGCCTCTGTACCCAAGATTGATTTTAAGCCGCTCTATTTCTGGGAGTATTCGACGAAGATTCGCGAGGCAGTCTCGATCCCACTAGCCTACCTAGGCGGCGTTACCTCGGCAGAAAACGTTTCGCAATGTATGGAGGCAGGGTTTGAAGCGGTACAGCTCGCCAGAGCGCTTCTCCGAGAGCCCGATCTTGTCAATCGCTGGCGAGAGGAGGGAGGTGAATCGCTGTGTGACAATTGCAATAGCTGTGTTGCCTATATTTATCACCCAGCCGGTACTTGGTGTATTCACCAACCACCGAACAAACTCGAGGATAATCAGATTCTCGCATCTGCAGGATAAGTCCTACGTAACACGGGGCGACCGCAGAAATGAATCGACCGTGGCTTACAGAGTGCCTGGCCGACGATCGCAGGCACTATTGGGTCACGCGATGCCTGAGGTCATGGTATAAACACCGAGCACATGGATGGACCTAGCAAAACAATAATAAGGGTCAAGATACGATGAAAATTGAATTTATTCGGGAAATCGCAGCGCCCCCAGAGCTGGTCTGGCAGGTCATCACCGAGTTTTCTTCTTACGGCGAATGGAATCCTTTTGTCACGGCCTGTGACGCAGAGCTGCGTGCAGGTGCGCCTATCTCGATGACGGTTGTGTTGGGAAAAAACACTCGAGACCAGGTCGAATTTGTCAGTCAGGTCATCCCCGGCGAGTTGTTCGAATACCGCATGAAACCCGTTGGGCCGCTCCTGCACAGTTACCGACAGCACGAGGTGATGGGCTTGGGTGACGGCAATACCCGCTACCGATCGACCTTTGAGCTAAACGGCTGGATTTCAGGATTGGTTGGCTTGAGTCTGGGATCTGCCTTGCAAGACGGGTTTCAGGGAATGACCGATAGCTTGGTGAGCCGCGCTGAGAGTTTGGTGTAGCCAGTACGCTACCGTAAGCGCAGTCAAAGCAATTGGCGTCGAATAAAAGTGGTGTTGAATACAAGCGGCGTTGAGTGTTGGGTCCTTGGGCAGAAGATTCTGTGATAACGGTTTTTGAGTAGCAGACCCTTGAATACGGGGTCCTTGAATGGAGAGTTAGATGGCAGTCACAGATAAGCGTGTCGCAGTCGTAACGGGCGCAAGTCGCGGTGCAGGTGCGGGAATTGCACGAGCATTGGGCAGTTACGGGATGCGGGTGTACGTCACGGGAAGAGCAGAGACTGTCGGTGAGGCAAAGGGCTGGGACGGTGCCGCACTGCCGGGCACGGTACACAGTACGGCAGCTGAGGTGACCGCCGCTGGTGGCGAGGGTATTGCTGTGCGTTGTGACCACGGTGACGACAACCAAGTCGCAGCGCTCTTCGATCAGATTCAGCGTGAGTCAGGCAGACTCGATATCTTGGTGAATAACGCAACCATGATTCACCCCGAACTGATCAGCCCAAAGCCGTTTTGGGAAAAGGAGCTTGCCGCAGTGGGTATTTTGGATGTCGGCCTGAGGTCTGCTTACGTTGCGAGTTGGTATGCGGCGAAAATGATGGTTGAGCAGGGCTCAGGGTTAATCGCCTTTGGCTCATCGTTTGGTGCAAATTGCTACATGCACGGGCCGGGTTATGGCGCTCAGAAGGCCGGTATCGATAAATTTGCCCATGATATGCAGCACGACTTTGCGGAGACGGGTGTCAACGCGGTCTCAATTTGGATGGGGCCGTTGCGCACAGAGCGCGCGCTGATGGCGGCCGAGGTGCATCCAGAGCAGTACGAAGAAATCATGAAGGTCGCCGAGAATCCTGAATACACAGGGCATTTACTGCAGGCTTTATCCGTCAGTCCAGATATCGGGAAATACGCGGGTAAGACGCTCGTTGGTGCTGAGCTCGGCGTTGAGCTTGGCATTCCAGACGACGGCGAGTACCGAATCTCTCATCGTGAGATGCTCGGGGGACCGCCGGAGCGATCTAAGGCGGTGATTTATTAACCTTCTGTCGACAATCAAGACTAGAAGCTAGCGCAGAATTGCGATTGAGGTAGTGAGGCAATGTTGAGACGACAAGTCGAATCTGGTGGAACGAAGACTAGAGTGCTGGTTGTTACGGTAATGCTTGCCGCTTTAGTGGCTTATTACGTATTGATCCCGATTGATGATCCCTCACTGGATGGACCTGATACCGTACTGGCGGTTTCAGCCAGCAGCGACCAAATTGAGAGCGCGACGCCGAGTCGCTCCTCAACCGGGGAGGAGCGTCAGGTCTTCTGGGGCGACCTCCATATCCATACGTCGTTATCGAGTGATGCCTTCACTATGGGTGTTCGCGCGATTCCGGATGACGTCTATCGCTTTGCCAAAGGCGAGACGTTAGAGCACGGCGCAGGGTACCCAGTCACCATCGCGCGGCCCCTTGATTTTGCGGCGGTTACCGACCATGCGGAGTACCTAGGACAGGCCCGGCTATCGGACTTGGACGTCCCAACGACACGACAGTCTTTATCCGACATTCTTAGACGCGAGAATCGGCTGACGGTCACCCAGTCGTGGTGGGAGATCATGAGTTTGATACGTGAGAATGGTTTTAAACTGACGCTCAGCGGTGTCGATGCTGATATCAATCGTGTGGCTTGGGATGAGATTGTTGCGGCCGCCGAGCGACATAACCAGCCCGGTGTCTTTACCACCTTTCCTGGCTGGGAGTGGTCAGCGGATGCCGGTGATGTGGGGACGCACCTGCATCGCAACGTCATTTACGGCAGTGAGGACTTGCCGTCCATCCCGTTCAGTTCCATCGACGGTCCCACGCCCCCTGACTTGTGGGCATTTTTGCGTAGTGAGCGCGCCTCGGGCCGCAAAGTGATGGCCATCCCGCACAACCCCAATCTCAGTGAAGGTCTTGCGTACCGAATCACCGATGAAGCGGGTACGCGACTTGAGCGAGTATCGCCTGCTGATCGCTCCGATTTGGAGCCCATTAGCGAAATACTTCAGATCAAGGGCAGCTCTGAAACACATCCGCTGTTATCGAGCCTTGATGAGTTTGCCGATTTCGAAATCGCGGGAACGGTACCTGGGCGTGAGGTTACTTTAACCAGTGTCAAAGGCGCTTACGCGCGAGACGCATTGCGTAGCGGTATCTCGATGGCGCACAGCGAGGGGTTCAACCCACTGAAGTTTGGTGTGATCGGTTCGAGTGACAGCCACAACGCAACCTCACCGAGCGATGGGAAGGGGTATACGGGCAAGTTGCCGATGATGGACGGTTCTGCCGGTTTAAGAACTGGAGCCGCAGGCCTGGGTCTCAATAAAATGACGCCGGCGCGCAAATGGGGCTCGGGTGGTCTCGCAGCGGTGTGGGCGCCTGAAAATACGCGTGAGGCGCTCTTTGATGCGATGCAGCGTCGAGAGACCTTTGCTACCTCGGGACCGAGAATCGTTGTAAGTGTGTTCGCAAGCTGGGGGTTCCCGGAGGGAACAACGGCTGCAGCGAACTTCGACGCGACTGCGCGTGCACACGGTGTACCCATGGGCTCTACCTTACCTAAACTGGCTGATGTTGACGCACAGGCGCCCGAGTTCGTGGTGGTCGCAGAGCGCGACCCTATCGGCGCCAACCTCGATCGGATTCAAATGATCAAAGGCTGGGTCGACTCAAATGGGCAAAGTCATGAGCGTATCTACGATCTTGCCTGGTCGGATGAGCGAAGTGTTGACGCGGAAACGGGGCGCGTAGCACCGGTGGGTTCCACGGTAGATCCGGCGACTGCCTCTTACGCGAACACGATCGGCGCCCCTCAGTTACGTGCTCACTGGTCAGATCCTGACTTTGATAGCGATCAGGAAGCGTTTTATTACGTGCGAGTTTTGGAAATCCCGACGCCGCGGTGGTCAACTTATGACGCAGTGCAGTTGGGTTTGGAGCCTATGGCGCCTGTTGCCATTCAGGAGCGCGCCATAAGCTCAGCGATTTGGTATCAGCCCTGAAGCCCTGAAGCCCTGAAGCCCTGAAGCCCTGAAGCCCTGACACCCCGAAAGCCTTAACACTCTTAAAACCCAAAGCCGTGAGGCATTTGATGCGTGGAGGCCTAAGACCCCCTAATCTGATGCGCTTACAAGATGCCTGGGATGATCGCTTTCCGCTCTTTCGGATAATTATCGAAATTTTTGTGGAACCATTTGTGCGTAAACAACGCCCGCGGTATGAGGTTGCACGCGGTCATGGCGAGTACGAAAACCGCACCTAAGTTCCAAACCATGATGGCGAAGCCGGTGAACGATAAGATCTCACCGAAGTACTGAGGACAGGTCACCCACTTAAATCCACCGCCGTAAGGAATTTTGTACCGAGGCTCGTCCGGGCTTGGGTTGGGTGAACGCAGGTTCCTCAAGATGCTGTCTGAGTGCACGTTAAGCGTGAAGCCAATGACATAGATGACAAGGCCAATCTGGAAGCGCGGATCGCTGAACCAGGCCTCGGTGTATTGAGATCCAAACTCTGTGAGATAGGCCGCGTTGAAATATCCGTGTAAGAAGAGGGTCGCCCAACCCGCAAAAACGACGCCCAGTGAGAAGCTCGCGGTTGAACCGGGCTGAACACGCATGAGCATCGGTGTAACAAGCGCTCGGTTGGTGTAATGAAACATCCAAACCGCTAGGAAGAACAGCGGTACGGTTTGGTCAGCGTTAGGCCCCATAAAAAAGACAATTGGAAAGACGATGAGGCCCGGCAATTCCATGAGGATCCAACCGATCTTCGAGCCTAGCTTGATACCTTTTGAACGCTTGCCGCCGCCAAATCGACCGCCGTAGGCGGCTGTGCCAAAGAAGCTAGACACCATAACGAGTGCGGCATAAGCAAAGCCGATGAGGAGAAGCGTGTCGTAGAGTGTATTGCCGGTGTACCACTGCATATGCCATGTCCTGTCTGAGATAAGTTCTGCGGCGCCTAAGGTCGCCCCGTAGCGCTCCTGAAGCAAGCGTTGCCCATCGTCCAAACGGAGGCAGAGACGCGCGAGGCTTGACGATACATTGGCTGGCATACTGATAAAAAAAGCGGGAGCCTACCGTGTCGTTTACACCCATCCTAGAAAAAGACGTTAGCAATTGGACGGACGAGAAAGATGTTTTGGTTGTCGGTTTCGGCGGAGCAGGCGCTTGCGCTGCGATCGAGGCTAACGACAACGGCGCGTCGGTTGCGATCTTCGAGGCGGCGTCTGAGAGTGGCGGCTCGACGAAATTGTCCTCAGCCGAGCTTTATCTTGGTGGTGGTACCAAAGTTCAAAAAGCAGTGGGTTACGAAGACTCAGTGGAGGATGTCTACGGTTACCTGATGGACTCGAACGGTCCCCAGGCTGATCCGGCCAAGGTGCGCGCTTATGCAGAAGGGGGAGCCGCACATCTCGATTGGTTAATGGAGCTCGGCGTGCCTTTCAAAATGTCCGAGTATTCGCAGCGCGCCATGATGGCCTTAACTGACGATTGCTTGTTGTACACCGGGAGCGAGAAGGCCTGGCCCTACGCCGAGAAGTACGGGCATGCACCGCGTGGTCACAATCTTTATGTCGAGGGCGATAACGGCGGTCCGCTGTTTGTGAAAATCATCACTGAAGCCGTAGAAAAGCGCGATATAGACGTGCACATCGAGGCGCGTGCGCTCCGGCTTATTGTTGATAGTTATGGTCCCGAGCAACGTGTTGTTGGGCTGGTCGTTAGAGAAAATATGGAAGAGCGCTGTTACCGGGCGAACAAAGGCGTTGTCTTGTGTGCGGGGGGCTTTGTTATGAACCCTGAGATGATGCAGCAATACGCACCCGACCTGGCCAAGGCTACAACCGTTCCCATTGGTA
>CAJXZI010000048.1 GCA_913063005.1 uncultured Halieaceae bacterium
AGATTTTGCATTATTTAACGCACAAACTCCTAGCCAAAGAATTAACACAACAAGAAGTCGATTACCGTCCCAACTTATCTAGCAAGCTGTAGAAAAGCATGCCGGCGACGAGGCTTGGACGACGCAGCAATGGGCCGCCGGGGAACGACCTTGTTTTCAGGCCTGCCATAAGATCGAAATCTTCGCAGCTGTCGAGGATCGACAGCGCCATGAGTTTTCCTGCCATCGTTGCGGTGGGTACACCGTGACCCGAAAAACCCTGCGCATAATAAACCACGCCCTGATGGACCCCCATGTCTGGCATGCGATTACGCGTTATTGCCAGCGTACCTCCCCATCCAAACTCCAGCGGGGTTTTAGCAAGTTCGGGATAAACGCCGAGAAGATAGGGTCGTACGAAGTCGGTAATGGATGATGGGAATTTGTCGCTATAAGTCTCACCGCCACCAAAAATGAGTCTGCGATCGTCACTCAACTTCCAGTAGTTAATGACAAAGAGACTGTCTGAGAGTGACGCCTTCAGTGGGTTGATTTGCCTCGCCAATTCCTCACTGAGTGGTTCAGTCGCTACGATGAAGTTATTGATTGGCATAATGTTGCTGGCAATGGGTGAGTAGAGTTTCTCCAAGTAGCCGTTGCAGGCCAGCACCACACGATCGGCGCGAACAGCGCCGCTTGGCGTCTCTACAACAGCATGATCACCCTGGACATCGAGCTTTTTAGCTCTGCTGTGCTCATAGACCGTGACGCCCACAGCCATCGCTGCTCGCGCAAGCCCCAAGCAATATTTCAGCGGATGTAGGTGTCTTGCGCCCTCATCAACCATTGCATAGTGAAAACCTTGCGCCGAACCTAAAGATGCTAGATCAGCCTTTTCGACGCCCCTTAGTTGCTGGTAGTCGTAGGCTGTCTCGAGATGCTCAATCTCTTCTCGTAGTTCGTGGGCATGCGCGGGTTTAGCCGCGTAGTGAATGTTGCCTTTACCAAGCTCACACTCGATGCCGTTTTCGTTCACCAGTGACTCGACCAGGTCGACCGCTTCCAAGCCCAGCCGCCAGAGTTCTTTTGCCGTTTCTTTGCCGTACCATTTCTCCAGCGCGAATTGGTCGGCGCGTTGCCCGGTACCCACATGACCACCGTTGCGCCCAGACGCGCCCCAGCCCACCCGCTCGGCCTCTAAAACGACCACTCGTTTGCCTGATTTTGCGAGGTGAAGGGCAGCTGATAACCCTGTGTAGCCCGCACCGATAACGCAGATATCTGCCTTTACATCACCTTGAAGGCTGTTTTGCTCAGGCAACAGCTCACTCGAGGCGCAGTACCAGCTGTCGGGGTATTCGGGGGTGGTAAGTGTCATGGCCGTTAGTATGACGCTTGCGGGCAGTGTAACGCCATAACATACTGCGAGTATCCAAGCAGCGTGAAGGTTTTATGAGCGATCAGCCGGAGCTTCCCGAAAAAAGTTCGACCATTGTTTATACGCCTGAGGTTGAGCCAGGTGCTGGCCACCTCAATCAACATGACCATGAAATTCGGCAGTGGTTAGAAGAAAACAATATCTCAGAGGTGGAGTGCCTCGTGCCCGACATGACGGGCAATGCTCGCGGAAAATTTATTCCTGCCCACCAGTTCCTCTCTCAATCTGACCTGAAGTTGCCTGAATCGATCATGGTGCAAACCGTCACAGGTGAGTACACCGATGACCACTGGGACTTTGTCGAGCCCACTGACACCGATATGTTGCTGGTTGCCGATCCGAAGACGCTCAGAAAGGTGCCGTGGGCGAGGGAGCCGACCGCGCAAATTATCGCCGACTGTTACAAGGCATCAGGTGAGCCCCATCCATTAGCCTCTCGCAATGTGCTTAGGCATGTTCTGGCACTCTATGAGCAGGCGGGGTTGCGCGCTCAGGTCGCCCCAGAGGTCGAGTTCTTCCTTGTCCACAAGAACACCGACCCTGACTACGAGTTAATGCCGCCCAAGGGCCGGTCAGGTCGTAGAGAAGTTGCTCGGATGTCGTTCAGTATCGACGCGGTCGCTGAGTTCGAGGACTTTGTTGAGGACATGTACGACTTTGCGGACGAGCAGGCGCTGAGCGTCGACACCCTCATCCACGAGAACGGTGCCGCGCAGTTGGAGATTAACTTCAATCACGGTGATCCTCTAGAAATGGCAGACCAGGTTTTCGTGTTTAAGCGCACGGTTCGTGAGACCGCGCAGCGACACAATATGTACGCCACGTTCATGGCTAAGCCGATGCAAAAAGAGCCGGGTTCAGCGCTGCACATCCATCAGAGTATTCTGTCGCTGGAAACGGGCAAAAATATATTTAACAGCACGGATAATGAGCCCACTGCTGAGCTGATGCACTACATCGCCGGTCTTCAGCGATACACACCGGACTTGATTAGTTTTTATGCGCCTAATGTCAATTCCTATAGGCGTCTTGCGCCGGATATCTCAGCGCCCATCAATCTTAGCTGGGGATACGATAACCGCACCACTGCCTTCAGGGTTCCCGACAGCTCCCCTGATAATCGCCGCGTGGAAAACCGTTTTCCGGGCGCTGATGCTAACCCATACCTCGCCATTGCAGCGTCATTGGCCAGTGGCTTGCTTGGGCTAGAGCATAAACTTCAGCCCACGGTGCCTCACCAGGGGACGGCAAATGAGGACAATATTGAAGTCGCGAGATCACTCGAAGAAGCTGTACGCCGGCTTAACGGGAATGAAGATCTCGCGAGGGTTATGGGCGGTTTATTTCTCCGCGCTTACGCAGCGGTGAAGCTCGACGAGTTCGAGGAATTCAATCGCGTAATCAGCTCGTGGGAGCGCGAACACTTGCTGTTGCAGGTTTAATTTTAGGTAATTCTGGCAAAACATGACCTCCATAAATAAGACGGGCAGCTCTACCGCATATCAATTATTGAAGTACAGCGTGTACTTGGCGCTTTTAGTCAATGTGTTTCTGTTCTTAGTCGAAGAGATCGATTCAGCGGGGGCGCTTAATACGTCGGTCACGGGTTTTGCCAGCTTCTTTCAGATTTTCTCTACCACCATCGATACAGCTGCGTGGTTGGCTTTACTGATCTTTTTTGAATTGGAAACCTTTGTGCTCTCTGACAGCACCCTTCGCGGTAGCACGGGACGACTCATTCATCTGGTCAGGCTCTTGTGTCTAGCGACCATCTCTGTCGCCTGCTGGGGATATTTCGCCGAGTTTGCCGGGTTGTTAACTACATCCGCGGTCACCCCAACCAACTGCGCAAGCATCGATAGTTCCTGGTCAGTGCTCGTCAACCTAGACAGATTTGAGCCGCTCGCTACAAACCCTTGCGAGGGTGGTCAGTGGCTGGCGTTATCTGACTACGAGCGCGTCATTGCCACTCCCGAGTCATATCAACGAGCAGTTTTGTTGGCCGCTGTCGATTTTATCAACGCGGCCGCGTGGATCTTGGTCGTTATCGTATTAGAGATCGAAGTTCGAGCCGTGCTCTCGTCCTCTCGAAAACAGTTGATAGGGTCTGCAGTCATCAACCCGACAAAGGGCCTACTCTATTTCATCTTATTTGCTGCAGCCGTTTATTGGGGGTTCGAGGATGACTTCCTCGACTTCTGGGACGCAGTCTTGTGGCTATTCGCGTTTTTCGTGATTGAGCGAAACGTGGTCTCTTGGCGCCAAGAAGCCGAAGTTGATCAGGCGTTACACGATAAAGCGTTATAAAAGGCTAGAAACTGAAATCATCATCCCCGAGCTCTTCTCTCAGTCGTCTGGCTTCAAGCATGTCCTCGGCGCGTCGACGTCGCGCTAACAGTTCTTGAGGCGTCGCGACTGAGTTGTCAGCCATCGGTAGGGTATCGAGTTCGAGGTTGTCAGAATCATCAAGTGCTATGTCGTCGATATCACCTGAATCTAGTGGACTACGGTTGTCAGCGTTTAGCTGCATATACACCTCCAGAAGAGCCAAAGGTACAACTATCAATACATCCGTCTGTTACCGCGACTTTCCGCCTACTTTTGCGGATTGGCAAGTTTTTTCTTGCCGCGCCGAGCAGTTTTTAAATTCGCACGGTTTCCACTTTTACTCGAGAAATGATTAGGCTCTCCCGCTACTACTTCCCTGTAGTGATTCAACGTCCATGTCGAAAAGCGGGAGTTAGCCAGGAGCTGCAATAGCTATGCCAATAGACAGCGAACTGACGGGAAGTTTGCAATTCGGAGGTTTTTTTGTGGTCACTACCGGACAGGTGAGGTGTTACGCGCAGCTGGGCGCGTCCAGAGGTGCTTAGAGCGTGTCCAATGATGATTTGATGTGTCCAGCAATCACCTCCGGATCATTCGTATCCACATCGACGGTGACAACTGCGTACCGCTCGTACAGTGGTACCCGTTCGTTGTACACATCCTCAAGCGTATGGTTGCCAGGAGACGCTATCCCGCGATCGGGCGCCAAAGATATCCTGTGGTCTACGGTCTCAAGGCTTGCTCGCAGATACACCACGCTGGAGGCTGCAGACAGTCTTTGCATGATGGCGTCGCTATACACCACCGACCCTCCTGTTGAGATGACCGCCGGATAGATAGCCATATCAAGCAACACTTGTTCTTCAATATCTCGAAGTGCTTCGTGGCCTTTTGCAGCAATAATTTCGGCGAGAGTTGCTTGCTCTTGCTCCTGAATTAATAGATCAGTATCAACGAAGGCCAAGCCTAGGCGCTTAGCAAGGAGAACGCCGACGGTGCTTTTCCCGCTTCCCGGCATCCCGATTAAACTGACTACACGTGTCGAGTGACTCGTCATGGCAATGTCCTTCATACTTAGGTTCTAGAATTCACTACTACGACACCGACGGTTACTCAGTCCTATGGTGTCGGAAGTTTACGCGCTTGGAGGCGTCGATGTCGCTGGAAACACCCCTGACAAATTTGCATACAGCTCTCGGTGCAAAAATGGTTCCGTTTGCTGGGTATACGATGCCAATCAGCTACGCGGACGGCATTATCGCAGAACATCATCACACACGCTCTAAAGCAGGGCTCTTTGACGTATCTCACATGGGCCAGGTGATGGTGACAGGCCCGGATGTAGCTCGATCACTCGAGCAGGTCATGCCTGCTGACCTCATAAGCTTAGCCCCCATGAAGAGCACATACGCCTTATTGACGAATGAGGTGGGCGGTGTGCGCGATGACCTGATCGTTACCAAGCTAGATGAGGAGCGCTTCTTTCTCGTATTGAACGCAGCGAATAAGCACAGTGATTTGGCGTATCTGCGACAGGCGCTCCCTGAATTGACCTTTGAGCTGATGGATGACAAAGCGCTGTTGGCGCTTCAAGGCCCGGACGCGAGGAAAGTACTCGCGCGCTTTGCAGCTGATATCGAATCCCTGGGGTTCATGGCTGCTCGCTACTGCACCCTTAAGGGCATTGAATGCTTTGTAACGTGCTCGGGCTACACCGGTGAGGACGGTTTCGAGATATCTGTCGATGGAGTCAGCGCTCAGCGTCTAGCAGAGCTTTTGTTGTTAGAGACAGAGGTTGCACCGATTGGCCTGGGTGCGCGCGACTCTCTGCGGCTCGAAGTCGGTCTTTGCTTACACGGACACGAATTGTCTGAGGAGATAACCCCGGTCGAAGCTGGCCTTAAATGGGCGATAGCGCCCTCGAGACGCGAGAGCGGTGAGCGCGCCGGTGGCTATCCCGGTGCAGAGGTAATCGATAGGCAGATGCGCGATGGCACTCGACGCGTCCGAGTTGGCTTAAAGGTACTCGGGCGACGACCCGTTCGAGCAGGGCAAGCGTTGCTAAACCAAGAGGGCGATGAAGTCGGAATCATTTGTTCTGATGCATTCGGTGCCAGCGTTGGCGGACCCATAGCCATGGCGTATGTGCACCCAAGCGCTTCTGCAAAAGGCTCGGTATTGAACGCTGATCTTCGAGGAAAGCTTGTTGAGCTTGAGGTCGTTGCACTGCCGATGCTGCCTCAGCGTTACTATCGTGGTAGCTAAGGCACCGCTTCTAGATTTCTCTGTTTGGATCAAGCTTGGGCGCATGGCACTCTTCTCGGAGGCAGGATAAGCGAGCGTCAGGCTTTCGTCAGCGATGGCTATCCATGGCAGCTAAGCTTAATGAGCAAGCAGTCTGAGGAGCCGCTAGGCTAAGGACGCGTTAGCAGGTCGCCTGTCGAGCGCACGCGCTAGACATTGGTATATGGCGAGTGGAAGGCTCAAAGGTGTGAAAGGGTGCCGACTAATGATGTTTAACGTCATGGCGCCGTCTGCCATCCTGCTCAAAATACGTTGGCACGATGAGCATACTTTTGTGCCAAGCGCCCTCGCTATTCAGCCTGCGTGATTGCACCCGCCGGCTAAATTGTCCAGGCGGCCAAAGCCCGGGAGACTCACTCGCAGTCCGCAGCATCGGGAGCAATTTGAGTAAAACGTGTTGTCAATGAGCCCATTGGCGGTCGGCCCGGAACTGCGAAGACAAATATTCCATTTGATCGGCGAGAACTCGCTCCCTCGCTAGGAAGTGCCACTCGTATTCGTTAGGTCTAAACGGGACAGCTAATAGTGGCATACCGGCTTCTTCCGGTGTTCTGCAGTCCTTTTGCCAATTACATCGCTTGCAAGCTGCTACGAGGTTTTCCCACTCGTTGCTGCCGCCTCTAGACGTAGGAATAACGTGATCCCGCGTCAGTTCCTGCTTCGAAAATTGGTTACCACAGTAGAGGCAGCGATGGTCGTCACGACGAAATAGCGTCCGGTTGCTAAGTGGCGGCGTGAAGTTGTCAAACACCCGCCCGTCGAGGGCAATGATCGGCTGTAGCGTCAGCGATGAGCGCAATCCGGTCAGTCGTTGTGTGCCACCGTAAACTGTTGGTAGAGCGTCTCCAATGCCGTAAACAACATCGCCTCTTGCGTAAGCCGAGATAGCTTCCTGCAGGCTTAACCAGCCCCGCGGTCGCCCAGCTACATCCAACTTTAGGATTCCTTGCATGGCCACTCACCTTGGTTTTTCTAAAGCTAACGCGTTGCTGCTACGAATACAATTTCAGTTTTGTGACCATCTCGTCGAAGCGACTGTTATGTTTCTGACCGATTTATGAAGTGTTTTGACTTGTTAGGCTTGAACGCTTTTGGATTTCATGGCGTACTCACCACAGCGCTATAAAACTAACAGTTGCGCACCCACAAGAGTTTACTGAGTACAAAAGTAATAAAGGAGCGGTAATGAAGCGGTCGAACAAAGACACTTTTTGCATGAAAGCTTTGCCTCTTGCTGTGAGCTTGCTCGCGGCAAATACCATGATGGCAAACACAGCCTTGGCACAAGACAGTGATATGGAAGAAGTTGTCATCACGGGTTCTTACATTAAAGGCGCGGGCACTTACGAAGCGTCACCTGTTGAGGTCTTAAACAGCGATTACATCCAGAAGCAGGGCGCGCTCACCATTGGCGAGTTGACGCAGAAGCTTTCGGTAAGCACGGGTACTGAGAACAACCCTGATAGCTTTACTTCGGGTGAGACCCAAGGGACATCAAACGTCAACTTGAGAGGCCTCGGTCTTACTTCAACTCTCGTTCTCGTCAACGGCAAGCGCCAATCAATTGCTGCTGCCGTTGCTAACGACGGTTCAGTTTTTGTCGATACAGCCACCATCCCAATGGCAGCGCTCGAGCGCGTCGAAATCCTCAAAGAGGGCGCGACAGCGACATACGGCTCTGACGCGGTTGCAGGTGTTGTTAACTTCATTCTCCGTGATGACTTCGAAGGTGTTGAAGTATCCCTGGGTCACCAGACCACGGCGACTAGCAGTCAAGACACCAGCGACGTCAGTATCCTTGCGGGCACCAATTTCGGTGACAACACTAATTTGTTAGTGGCTGCGAGCTTCTTGCAGCAAGACCCTCTGAGTTCTGCTGAGCGGGCGTACACAACGATCAACGCTGTAAGTACACTGGGTAGAAGCTTCCTGAACTTGGGTGGCTTAGCGCCCGGCTTACCTCCTGTCATTGATGGTGGTACCGGCGCTTACGCAGGTACGTATGGTCCGGGCGAAACGATTCCTGACGCTAACTGTGAGGCTAACGGTGGTATTCTGTCCGGTGGTTTTGTGCCCTCATTGGGCGGCCAGAAGTGTGGTTTCCTTTACGGTCCTCGGTTCAACCTCGTGAACGAGGAAGAGCGCACTAACCTTTATGCCGCGCTGACACACGATATGGACAACGGCATCTCGATTCGTGGCGAAATCGGTTTTGCCAAAAACGAAGTACTTGATAACCCGCAGTCGCCCTCTTATCCCGCGTTGAACTTCCCAACGATTTTGCCTGGGCAAGCAGGTAGCCCATTTGATGGTTTTGTTCGCTGGTACGGTAGACCACTTGGTGCAGAGGCGCCTTCTCCGCTCGCGCCACGAAACTCCGAGACACTTCGAGCGTCGTTGGATTTATCGGGTTCGCTAGACGATGGAGCTTGGGACTGGAGAGCGTCGCTTACGTATTCAGAGAACGATCGAGAGGCGTATCAGCCAGATACGATTGCTTCGCGTCTGACAGCGGCGCTGGCCGGCCAAGGCGGTGAGAGTGGAACCGAGACGTTCAATATTTTCGATCCAAGCCAAAACTCAGCAGAACTGATCGACTATATCAGCGCGGTTACATACACCAACCGAAAGACTGATCTGTTGGTGGCGGATCTCGTGGTCTCCGGGCCGTGGTTCGAGCTTGATGATTTCGGCACAGTCAACCTTGCTTACGGAGCGCAGTTCCGAAATGAAGGTTATTCGGTAAACCGTAACGACATTTACACACAGAAACCCGACCCGATCACGGGCGAGCTCCAGGATGTCGACCTTATTTTCTTAGGTGGCGGCGCACCGGTAGATGTCACTCGTGATTCATTCGCAGCCTTCGCGGAAGTTTCGATGCCGCTGAACGATTCAGTCGAGCTTAACGTTGCGGCTCGGTACGAGTCGCTTGAGTCTGACAGCAGTCTTGACCCCAAAATCTCACTTCGCTGGCAGGCAACTGATAAGCTGGTGGTGCGAGGGTCTATGTCAACAGCCTTCCGAGAGCCCTCTCTGGTGCAGCAATATAACGTCGGCACGTCGCTTCAGGGTTTAGTAGACCCACTGAGTGGTTCTTCCAGCGCGTTGTTTGTACGCGTTCGCGCCGAAGGTTCGCTAGATCTGAAGCCAGAAACGTCTACGAACACAAACCTCGGCCTGGTCTACAGCCCCACTGACAACCTCAACCTTCGGCTGGATTGGTGGCAGTTTGAGTATGAGGACGTGATTACCATTGAAAACGCGCAAGGTAAGCTCGATGCGGACCCTAATGGCGAGTCGGTTAGCCGAGTTAATGGCGTGTTGAATGGTATGCAGGTCTCCTACATTAACGCTGCGACCGTAGATACCGACGGTATAGATGTCTCTGCTGACTGGAATATTCCAGCGGGCGACGCGGGTGATTTCGGGGTTCAGTTGGCGTACAGCCGTTTCAACAGTTATGAAATTCCTGATGGTAACGGTGGCAAAAGAGATGTTGTGGGCTCGTTCAACCACGACAACTTTGTAAGATCGCTACCAGAAGCAAAGTGGAATCTGACCGCTGATTGGGAGCGTGGCAACCACAGTGCCGCAGTTGTTCTCTATCACGTTGATTCCTACACTACGGGTCGCGCAGTGCCTGCATCGGCTGTGGGTTTCGACAACAATATCGATTCCTGGCAGACAGTTGACGCGAGTTATAACTTCAATTTCAACATCGGTGATACCCAAGCTGTCTTTACGTTGGGTGGCAAGAACCTCACCGACGAAGAAGCACCTCGTGTCTACGACGCAGCCAACTTCAGCTACGATCCTAAGCAACACGATCCACGTGGTCGTCTCTACTACGCACGTGTGAAGTTTGCGCTATAAGTAAAACGCGTATGATAAAAGCCGCCTCCGGGCGGCTTTTTTTTGTCTTTAAGGAAGGACGATGCCAGCAAATTTTGGTTCAGATAACGGCGCCGGTGCTCACCCCAACATAGTCGAGGCCCTCATGGAGGCTTCAAGCGGTTCTGTGCCCGCTTATGGTAACGATGAGCTTTCGTTGCGAGTTGAGCATCGACTAAACGAACTTTTTGAACGAGACGTTGCCGTTTTGCTAATGGCAACAGGAACTGCTGCTAATTGTGTGGGCTTGGCAACACTTTGCTCGCCTTTCGGTGGTATTTACGCTCACTCGGAAGCACACATCGTGAACGATGAGTCGACCGCCCCAGAGTTTTTTACCAATGGCGCACGGCAATTTACGGTAGGTGGTAGCTCCGCAAAGCCAGATCTCGACGAGCTTTTAAAAACCATTGAGATCTCAGGGGCGCGCGGGGTTCATTCGGTGCAACCGTCCGTGGTCGCGCTATCGAACCTTACAGAACTTGGTGCTCGATTTTCAGTTGACGAGGTTCGTGCCTATGGCGACCTCGCTAAATCTAAGAACATGAAACTGTTTATGGATGGCGCGCGTTTCGCGAATGCGTTGGTCTCAGGTAAAGAAAGTCCGGCCGACATAACGTGGCGAGCCGGAGTCGATGTATTGAGCTTTGGCGCCACTAAAAACGGTGCGGTAGCGGCCGAAGCCCTGATCTTTTTTAATGCTGAGGACGCCGAGCTTGCGCCCTATCACAGAAAACGAGCAGGACATCTGTGGTCGAAGCATCGGTTCCTAGCCGCTCAGTTCGACGCTTATCTGACAGACGATCTTTGCCCAATCCTCCAAACCACCGCCACCG
>CAJXZI010000049.1 GCA_913063005.1 uncultured Halieaceae bacterium
CACTGCTATTGCGGTGCAAACTAATGTGTCCTATATTTTTCAATTGGTGCTTCTTACAGCTTCAAATGCGTTTATCATCGCTCATACACACTCTTCTGGCGGGTTAGTACCTTCGGAACGTGATATCGCTGAAACCAAAAGAATTCAACAGCTCGCCAAAGTTATGGAAGTGACCTTGCTGGATCATCTCATTATCACTTCAGAATCTTTTACGTCTCTTGCACGCTTGGATTATATCTGAGGCTTGTTTTAACATCCTTTTACTCACTAATGCCTTTGGCACGCTTAATTATTTTATGCCATTATGCGCAGTTTAGTTTACATTTAGTTATAACGTTATATCCTTAGAGAATACCCACGCTATGACGCTACAGATTGAGAACAGGCACTATGACGACCCAGATCTCCGAACAGACAACTTCACCTCACGTGAAGATGTTCTATCACGCGCAAAGCTCAACATTTAGCTATGTGGTAACAGATCACGCTACGAACCAATGTGTCGTCATAGACCCGTGCCTTGATATTGACGAAGCTGCTGGGAGTATCCGCACCGGCAGCGCTCGCGCCATCCACGAGTACATCACCGACAATGAGCTGACTTGTTCGTTAATCCTCGAAACACACGCGCACGCAGACCACCTAAGCGCTGCGCATTTTTTAAAAAACGAATTGTCTGGCACTACTGTGATCGGCCGCGACATTGGGAAGATTCAACGGGTTTTTGCTGACATATACTCAGAACCAGCAGACTTTGCGACCAATGGTGAGCAGTTCGACATTCTACTGTCTGACGGTGAGCAACTCAGGTTTGGAACCTTTGAAATTACGGCGATGCATGTACCCGGTCACACTCCAGCTTGTATGGCGTATCTCATTGGCGATGCGGTCTTCGTAGGCGACACGCTATTCATGCCAGACTCAGGTACTGCTCGCTGCGACTTCCCGGGTGGCGACGCAAGAACGCTGTATCAAAGCATCCAACGCCTATTTGAGCTACCCGAGACGACACGTGTCTTCGTTTGTCATGATTATCAGCCTAATGGTCGAGCGCTCGCGTTTGAGACAACCATTGGTGAGCAAAAAGCACAGAATATCCATGTAAAAGGGTCGGTCAGCGAGGATGAGTTTGTCTCGCTTCGGGAGAGCCGCGATGCCCAATTGTCGATGCCAAAACTCATTTTGCCGTCGTTGCAGGTCAATATTCGAGCTGGTGCCCTCCCCGTACATCCGGTAACTAAAAAGCCATTTATTACGATGCCGCTGAATGCTTTTGGTGGAGATAACTTAGATAATATTGTTGAAAATCAATAATTAACAGGGGGTTTTATGGATTCTTCGTATGATGTTGTAATTGTGGGCGCGGGCGCTGGTGGGCTCGCCGCGACCTCAAGTTTGCGCAAGCGCAATAAAAATATTCGGATAGCTGTGGTTGACCCATCGGAAACCCATGATTACCAACCCGGTTGGACGATGGTTGGCGGTGGCATTTTCGATCAGCAGAGCACGCGCCGATCTATGCATTCGCTCATACCCTCGGGCGTCACCTGGGTTCGCAGCGCGGTAACGACATTCATCCCTGAAGCAAGCAGTATTGAACTCGACAATGGAGATAGACTTTCATACTCGCAGCTCGTTGTTGCTGCCGGATTGAAGCTCGATTTTGCCGCGATCCCAGGTTTAGAAGAGACATTAGGCAAGAACGGCGTCACGTCAAATTATCGCTATGATCTCGCTCCCTACACTTGGGACCTTGTAAAAAACTTGAAAAATGGTCAGGCGATTTTCACCCAGCCACCTATGCCCATAAAATGCGCAGGAGCACCGCAGAAAGCCATGTATCTCTCGGGTGACCATTGGTTTAGAACGGGCGCGCTACAAAACATCAATATTGAATTCTGCACATCAACACCGGGTTTGTTTGGTGTAGCCGACTACGTGCCGGCGCTGATGCAGTACGTCGAAAAGTACCGCGCCAAACTTAATTTCCAGCACACATTGACAGCAGTTGACGGCGCGAGCAAGACAGCAACGTTTACGGATAGTGAGGGTAATGAGGTGGTTAAGCAATTCGACCTCTTGCACGTCTGTCCTCCCCAGAAAGCGCCAGAATTTATCGCAGCATCACCATTGGCTGACGAAAGTGGCTGGCTACAAGTAGATCAGCACACGCTTCAACACACGAGATTCGACAATATCTGGGGGTTAGGTGATTGCACCAACACGCCCAACGCGAAGACGGCAGCGGCGGCGCGTGCTCAGGCGCCCATTGTCGCCATGAATGTTATTGCGGCGCTTGGGCTTGGCACTCAAAAAGCTCAATACAACGGCTATGGCTCCTGCCCTCTTACCGTTGAGCGCGGCAAAATCGTCCTCGCGGAGTTTGGCTATGGTGGGAAGATCATTCCCAGCCTACCGACGGCTCTTCTCAACGGAAAACGCCCCACCCGCGCCGCTTGGTTCCTAAAAGCTGTCATGTTGCCTTGGATCTACTGGAATGCGATGTTGAAAGGGCGAGAATGGCTTATCAAAACCGAGGCGCAGGTCTAAGGCGCTGTCACGTCTGCCCTAACACCGTCGAATTCAATTGAACTATTCGAGAATAACGTTGGCTCAAGATGCGGTTGCGGCAATTACCGTAACCGTATTACTGGTGCCACAATCACTGGCTTACGCCCTACTCGCAGGCTTGCCTGCCGAGATGGGCCTCTATGCGTCCATCGGCCCGTTATTGCTTTACGCGGCTTTTGGCTCCAGTAAAACACTCTCGGTTGGGCCTGTCGCAGTCGCCTCTTTGATGACAGCTTCAGCTATCGGTGCTGTCACAGAAGCAGGTATCGCTGACCCGATAAGCGCCGCCACTATGCTTGCACTCCTTGGTGGCTTGATGATGATGGCCCTCGGGCTAATGAAAATGGGCTTTGTCGCCAATTTTTTGTCTCACTCCGTGGTGTCGGGCTTCATCACCGCATCAGGTATTCTGATCGCTCTCAGTCAGCTTAAACATCTTCTTGGCATCAAATTACACGGTGATTCGCTGCCTGAGTTACTCGCCGGATTCGCATCCCAGTGGGGTAGCATTCACTTGCCCTCGCTCATGCTTGGCATGGGGGTTCTCGGTTTCCTTCTTTTCTGCAGATCAGCACTTTGCTCAGCCTTGTTAAGACTTGGTTGCCCTACTTCAATCGCTACGACGATGACGAAAACGGCACCGATGCTTGCGGTTATCGCCACGATAATTTTCAGTCAGCAACTCGACCTTCCCGCAAAAGGTGTTTCAGTTGTAGGCGATATCCCCAGTGGGCTGCCAGCCCTGTCTCTTCCCACTTTGTCCGTTGAGTTAATGAATGCACTCCTTGTGCCCGCGTTCATTATTGCGCTCGTCGGTTTCGTAGAGTCCGTATCAGTCGGCCGAACCTTGGGTGCGAAACGCCGAGAGCGCATTTCCGAGGACAGGGAACTGCTTGGCTTGGGCGCATCAAATGTTGCCTCTGCTATCAGTGGAGGCTTTCCCGTGACGGGTGGCTTTAGCCGGTCTGTGGTGAATTTCGACGCCGGCGCGCAGACGCAAATGGCGTCGGTGTTTACGGCATTTGGCATTGCTCTAGTCGCTGTTTACTTAACGCCGGCGCTTTACCATTTACCGCATGCAACGCTCGCAGCGACAATCATCGTTGCTGTTACTGGCCTGATCAACTTTAAGGATATTTCTGCAGCGCGAGCACTATCGCGCGCAGATTTTCTCACTATTAGCCTGACTATCCTAGCTACGCTGATCTTAGGTGTGGAAGCGGGTGTCGCAGGCGGAATCGCGTGTTCGATCGGGCTTCACCTTTATAAAACCAGCGTGCCTCATGTAGCTGAAGTTGGTTTGGTAAAGGGAACAGAACACTACCGCAATGTAAATCGTCACAGAGTGATTACACATCCTGGTGTTTTAAGTCTTCGGGTTGACGAAAGTCTGTACTTCGCAAATGCAGGTTTCTTAGAAACCTATGTAGAAAGAAAAATCGAATGTACCGACGACCTAACCGATGTGATCCTAATGTGCTCAGCGGTCAATGAAATTGACGTAACCGCACTTCATGCGCTTGAGAACATCAATCTCGCCCTCCAAAGCCGTGGTGCTAGGCTGCATCTCAGTGAGGTGAAGGGGCCTGTCATGGACAAGCTCGCCGCTACCGAGTTCATCTCCTCATTAACCGGTGATGTCTTCCTGACACATCACAAAGCAGTCTCCGAGGTTCTGGCGTAATCTACACCTCAAGCTGCGCCGTCGCCAAAGAGCGGCTTTGCTTAGTCTACCGATGCATAGCGATCGATAATTTGCTTTCCTAACGCCATTTGGTGAACTTGATCAGGCCCGTCCGCCTGTCGGCACCAACGCGCATAGTTATAAGCCTCGGCCATCATGTAGTCCTCTGTCAGACCACCTGCCCCGTGGATCTGCATACATCGGTCAATTACCTTTTGCACCAGGAATGGGATGGTTGTTTTAGTGGCAGCGATCATATCTACCGAAGCGGGTACACCTTGAGTATCGATCTTGTGACAGGCCTTTAGAAGCAGCAGCCGAGCCATTTCAATCTCGGAAAAGCATTTTGAGATATCTTCTCTGACGCTTTGATGCTTGCTCAAAAGCCGTCCAAAGGTGGTTCTACTGTTGGCGCGCTTGCAGGCAAGCTCAAGCGAGCGCTGCGCCGCGCCAATGAGACGCATGCAATGGTGCATGCGGCCCGGCCCTAACCTGCCCTGAGCAATTTCAAAGCCCCTGCCCTCTCCCAATAGAATGTTTTCTAGAGGGACTCGAACGTTGTCGAATATGATTTCTGCATGACCAATAGGCGCATCGTCATAACCGAGCGTCGTGAGCGGCCTCACCAGCCTCACACCGGGCGTATCCTTGGGGACCAGTATTTGGGATTGCTGCAAGTGTCGACTTGGGTTTTCCGGATCAGACTTACCCATAACGATAAGAATTTTAGTGCGTTCATACATCGCGTTGGTAATGAACCACTTATGGCCATTGAGGACCCACTCATTGCCCTCTTTTGTAATGCGCAATTCAACGTTGGTTGCGTCGCTAGACGCCACTTGCGGTTCAGTCATCGCGTAAGACGAGCGTATCTCACCCGCAAGCAGAGGCTTTAACCACCGATCCCGCTGGGCATCGGTCGCGTAATTCATGAATACCTCCATATTGCCCGTGTCCGGCGCATTGCAATTGAACACCTCGGGACACCAGATTACGCGACCCATAATCTCTGCAAGCGGTGCATAGTCGAAAAAAGACAAACCGCCGTGATCACAATATTCGGCGTGCTCTTCCGGCACGAACAGGTTCCACAGCCCTGCTTCCTTAGCCTTTTCTTTGAGTTCATCCATCAGCGGCAATGGTGCGAACCTGTTTTCAGCATCTCTTAACTGTGCCGCATAGGCCTCCTCATTTGGATAGATGTGCTCGGCCATGAAGGCAGTGAGACGATCGGATAATGTCCGAGATTTAGGGCTGAATTGATACATAACCACCTCTTTTTCTTTTGTACAAATCCCCACTCATAAGGTGAGAAGTCAGCCAATTAAATGGTGCTGGAAGATTCACAACGGAAATTTTTCGGGGTGACCCAGCCTGCTCGAGAACACTAAATAGGACTGTGAACCGTTCCACCATCTACCACCAGCGAGGCGCCATTGACGTAAGACCCTGCGTCGCTAACCAGCAACAACAGTGGGCCAGTAAGCTCATGATATTGACCTGTCCGTCTCGGTACTAAGCGATCGATATAGGCGCGCCCTTGCTCGGTTGCGAACTCTTTTTCGTTGATGGCGGTTTCAAAGTATCCGGGACACAGCGAGTTCACTCTTACGCCTGATCGCGCGAGTTCCAGCGCCATATTTTTGGTCAGTTGATCCACGGCGACTTTAGAGACGTTGTAGTCTGCCTTGTGGGTTCCCGACACGTGACTGTATATCGACCCGGTATTGACCACAACGCCTGAGCCCTGTGCCTTCATTCTAATGGCAGCCGCTTGCGCAACACGCCAAGCACCGATGAGATTCACATCGAGAACGCCGCCCCACTCCTCTTCTGTAGCATCGACAAAACGTAATGGTCGATTAGCAATTCCTGCGTTGTTGATCACTATATCGAGACTGGAGGTCATGCTGTCGAGTTCGTTGAAGGCGCTATCGACACTCACTCGAGATGTCACGTCCAGCGCGATACTGGAGGCTTCACCGCCGGCGGCATTAATACGATTAACAAGAGCCTCAAGTCGATCGACGCGTCGAGCAGCGACAATCACTCGTGCGCCTGCCGCGGCAAGCACCTGCGCAAAGTGCTCTCCGAGTCCACTTGAGGCACCGGAGACGAGCGCAGTTTTGCCGTCTAAAGCGAAAAGGGCGTGAATGTCTAGCGGTGTGTCCATATTTCAAATCTCAAAAGGGATAGGCTTCTCTTGTCAGCCGCCGTCAGTAGCGGCGACGCTACTTTACAAGTGAGTAGCGCTGAAGCTGTCGACGTGGTCTGACCCGAGAGACTGGTCGCCACGCTCAAAAGTAGCGCGACTCCGTAAGCCTTTGCCAAACTCGTGTAATGAGTCGATCAACGGTCAGTTCAGCTGCAAATCCGATCCTCTCAGCGAACTTTTGCTTGCGCCGGTAATGCACCTCATACAGGTCTCGCTCGCCAGTTTGAGACTGAAGGTAGCTGTCTGACGTCGAAATAACGTCGATTAACCCTTCTTCAAGCGCCTGAGATCCGTACCACACCTCGCCCGTGGCAACCTTGTCAACGTCCACAACAGGCCTGTTAGCCGCGACAAACTGCTTGAACAGACCGTGGGTCTCCTCCAATTCATTCTCAAATTTACGACGGCCCTTATCGGTATTTTCACCAAACATAGTGACCGTACGCTTGTACTCTCCCGCTGTGAATTGCTCAAAATCGACATCGTTCTTCTTGAGCAGGCGATGGAAATTGGGTAATTGAGCAACGACCCCAATAGAACCGAGGATTGCGAACGGAGCGGCGAGAATGCGATCACCCACGCAAGCCATCATGTAGCCCCCGCTTGCCGCTACTTTGTCCACGGCAATGACGAGCGTTACACCTGCGTCTTTAATGCGCGATAACTGGCTCGCTGCTAGCCCGTATCCATGAACCACTCCACCCGGACTCTCGAGGCGCAGTACAACTTCGTCGCCTTCCTGAACGTTAGGCAGGATTGCAGAGATTTCCTCGCGCAAAGCATCCACTTGTGAAGCCATCACATCACCCTCGAAGTCGAGAACGTACGTTCTAGGACGTGCGCTCGTAATGGCGATGTTCTCTGTTGCGTCTTTTGCGGTTGCTTTTAGCCGAGCTTTCTCGGCCTTAGCCTCGGCTTTGGCCGACTTCTTTTCGTGTTTTGCGCGGAGTTTAGAGGCTTCATCCGTTTCCGATAAATCCCGAATAGCAGCAGTGTATGCATCGAATCGATCATTAATTGACTTAACTTCAATGTAGCCCTCGTCCGGACTCTTACTTTTTTGACCCGCGGCGCCCGCAATGACCAAGACAATGGCCACGATGGCTACGACAATTAACAATGTTTGAGCCGCAAAGAGCCCAAGTTCGTACAAGAATTCCAATCTATGTTCCTTTGGCTTAGCCGTTCTGTGCGTCTAGAAAGCTATTAATAAGCTGACCTGCAATCGAGAAAGGGGGTGGTACTGGAGGCAGATTACCAGGCTTGCACCAGAGGGCCTCATCGATCTCCTCCGGGTCAATATTGATTTCGCCGGACTTCCATTTAGCTGTGAACCCGAGCATCAGCTGTCCCGGAAACGGCCACGGCTGTGAGCCGTGATACTGAATGTCATCAACCTCTAAACCGACTTCTTCCATGACTTCACGTTGCACCGCTTGTTCACAAGTCTCACCGGGCTCGACAAAACCTGCTAAACAGCTATAAAACCGTCGATTCGATCCCGCACCTGCGGCGAGCAATAACTCATCACCACGAGACACCAAAACAATGACGCAGGGCGATAAGCGTGGGTAAACACTCAGCCGGCAGGGCTCACAGTGTCGACTTTGCCCTTTGTCAGCGAGCACAGTTTCTGTCCCACAACGGCCACAATGACGATGATCACGCTCCCAATTGAGAAGCTGGTAGGCTCGTCCGATAACATCGAAATGCGCTTGGCTTGTTCGACCTATCAACCCAAAAAGATTGCCACTCGTATATTTCATGACATCAATTTGTGTCGTCTCGACCATGCAGGCATAGACGGGATTGCCTTCAAGATACCCAACAGACGTTAGGTCTTTGACCTTCTCGAAATCAGCTTGCAAGTTGCCCAGTCGAATAGGAGCACCTTGGCTTCCCATAAGTTCGCTCACCAAATTCCGACCGTGGAACGCCCACACTAGGCTGTCCTCGCCTGCTGGCTCGGTGGGTCTTGAAAAATTCAACATGTAGATCTCCTCGGGCGAACATACTAGGTGCACAGCACGTCTTGCTCAAGTACTGTCAAATGCAAGAACTCGCTGTAGCCACAAGCGCCTTCCCACGATTCCCTGCTTCGTTTAACCTATCAACGCATTCACGCGTCCAACCCGGATCTCACACCGTATAACAACGGCGTTCTGGGCGTATGCCTGGGCCGATCAATACTAACGATAAAAGGACACAGCTGTATGAACACCGCGGTATCCAACCCTTACTGGCAAAATTTTCTCGGGTCATCGCCCGACTGGTATAAAAAGACGATCATTGCGTTTTTGATTATCAACCCAATACTTTTTAACACCGTAGGCCCGTTTGTTACGGGTTGGGTATTGATTGGCCAGTTCATTTTTACGTTGGCGTTGGCGCTTCAGTGCTACCCGCTCCAGCCGGGTGGCTTGCTGGCAATCGAAGCCATCGCTATTGGTATGGCTGACCCTCACACCGTTTTCCACGAGGCAGAGGCGAACTTTGAAGTAATCCTGCTTCTGATGTTCATGGTTGCCGGCATCTATTTCATGAAAGAGCTTTTGCTCTTCATTTTCACGAAGATTCTACTCCGCGTTAAATCCAAAAAAGTGCTGTCGCTCCTGTTCTCGCTGGTCGCGGCTATCTTGTCGGCTTTCTTGGACGCACTCACCGTAACTGCAGTGCTCATCAGCGTCGGTGTAGGCTTCTTTACCGTCTACCATAAAGTGGCTTCAGGCACGGTGTTTGACGATTCACAGCATGACCACACGACTGACGATACGGTGAAGGCCGAAAACGAGGCGGATCTAGAGCAATTTAGAGCGTTTTTGCGAAGTCTTTTGATGCACGGTGCAGTGGGTACCGCGCTTGGGGGCGTTTGTACGCTCGTAGGCGAGCCACAAAATCTACTCATCGCTACGGTGGCTGACTGGGATTTTGTCGAGTTCTTCCTGCTGATGGCACCTATTACGATGCCCGTTTTGGTCGCCGGTCTTCTGACCTGCCTCATTCTCGAGCAGACGGGTATGTTCGGCTACGGCGCGCAGCTACCTCCCAAGGTAAGAACCGTCTTGGAGGAGTTCCAAGCGCAAGAGAACGCCAAGGCAACACCTGTTTCTAACGCACGCCTGGTGATTCAAGCGCTGGTGGCTGTTGTTCTTGTAGTTGGACTTGCGCTTCACCTCGCCGCTGTGGGTCTGATCGGGTTGATGATTATCGTTCTGCTGACAGCGTTCAATGGCATTGTCGAAGAGCACAAGCTGGGTCACGCCTTTGAAGAGGCTCTGCCCTTCACAGCGCTTCTCGTTGTCTTCTTTGCCATTGTTGCCGTGATTCACGAGCAGCACCTGTTCTCGCCAGTGATTGAGGCAGTGCTAGCAATGGAGAGTAGCGTTAGACCCGCCATGTTCTTCTTGGCTAACGGTATTTTGTCGATGATCTCGGACAACGTATTCGTTGCAACGGTGTATATCTCAGAGGTGAAGACCGCTCTTGATAATGGCGTCATCTCTCGCGCGGAGTTCGATCAATTGGCGGTAGCGATTAACACGGGCACGAACCTACCCTCGGTTGCGACACCCAATGGTCAGGCAGCGTTCTTGTTCCTGTTGACGTCTGCATTAGCACCGCTCATCCGACTTTCGTATGGACGCATGGTCATCATGGCACTGCCCTACACCATCGTTTTGACGGCTGTGGGCTTAACAGCCGTTATCTACACACTCTAAGTGCCGACCTACAGCTGTGTGGCGTCTATCGGCGCCACACAGCGCCTTCCTCGCATCGTTCGGCAAGTACATCAAGCCTCGCTTCATGACTCGCGAGCTCTTCGTCAGAGGGCTTTATAACCCTCAATGTGGGCCTGTCACTGGCTAAGCGCCTGATTACAGAACCGCCCGTGGGGCCAACACCTGCGCCCTCTTCTTCCGCTGATAATCCAAGAGTCGTCTGACCACCTGTCATTAACAGGTAGACGTCAGCAAGGATCTCAGCATCGAGCAAAGCACCGTGAAGCGTGCGATTACTATTATCTACCGCGTATCGTTGGCATAGCGCGTCAAGATTGTTGCGCTGACCTGGGTGTTTGCTTCTCGCCAGCTGCAAGCTGTCAGTAATTTTGCAGTACGAAGACACCGGGGCGCTGTGAGGGTCGAGTAGTTTGAACTCGGCTTCCAAAAAGCCGATATCAAAAGGCGCGTTGTGGATGACTAATTCTGCGCCATGGATAAAGTCCAGAAATTCATCAGCAACTCGAGCGAATATGGGTTTATCCGAGAGGAATTCTTCTGAGATG
>CAJXZI010000050.1 GCA_913063005.1 uncultured Halieaceae bacterium
GAGCTGGTCAAAGAGAAGAAAATCGAAGGCATTACCGAGCTGCGCGACGAGTCCGATAAAGACGGTTTGCGCGTGGTGATCGAGCTTCGTCGCGGCGAAGTAGGTGATGTTGTTCTCAACAACCTCTATGCGCAGACGCAGCTGCAGTCAGTGGTGGGTATCAACATGGTTGCCTTGGTGGATGGTCAGCCGAAGGTGTTGAACCTCAAAGAAATCATTGAGGCTTTCTTGCGTCATCGCCGCGAAGTGGTTACGCGCCGGACATTATTCCTCCTGCGCAAGGCAAGAGAGCGCGGACACGTCTTGGAAGGGCTGGCGGTTGCGCTCGCCAATATTGACGAAATTATCGAGCTCATTAAGACGTCTCCAACAGCGGCTGACGCGCGTGAGCGACTGGTGGCCGCTGCTTGGGCGCCGGGTGATGTCAGCGCAATGCTTGAGCGCGCGGGTGAGGCAGCCTGCCGTCCCGAGGATCTAGAGGGTGACTTCGGGCTGATCGATGGCAAATATCATTTATCGCCGGCTCAGGCTCAGGCCATTCTCGATTTGCGATTGAACCGTTTGACAGGGCTCGAGCACGAGAAACTCCTGCAAGAATACGCCGATAAAGTTGCGGAAATTGCGGACCTTCTCGATATTCTTGGCGATCCCGATCGACTGCGCTCTGTCATCCGTGAAGAGCTCGAGGAGTTGGTTGCTGATTTTGGTGATGAGCGGCTCACGGAAATCACGGATTCTGCGCACGATTTGACGGTTGAGGACCTCATTACTGAGGAAGACCGTGTCGTTACAATCTCTCATCAGGGTTACGCCAAGACACAGTCTTTGACCGATTATCAGGCCCAGCGGCGCGGTGGCACAGGCAGAAGCGCGACTGCGGTCAAAGACGAGGATTTTGTCGAGCACTTACTCATTGCTAGTACGCACGCAACCGTTCTCTGTTTCTCGAATCTCGGAAAAGTGTACTGGCTGAAGGTGTTTCATATTCCATTGGCGAGTCGCAATGCGCGCGGACGCCCCATGGTTAACCTTTTGCCCTTGGATGAAAGCGAGCGAATTACCTCAATTCTGCCCATTGAGGGGTACAACGAGGATCAGTTTATCTTCATGGCAACGGCCAACGGCACCGTTAAAAAGACGGCTGCGACACAGTTTGCGCGTCAGCGCAGCGTGGGGTTGCGAGCGATTGAGCTCGACCAAGACGACGTGCTTATCGGGACCGCTATCACAGACGGAAACAGTGACATCATGTTGTTCTCGAGCGAGGGCAAAGCCACGCGATTTAATGAGAACCAAGTGCGCGCCATGGGCAGAACCGCTCGCGGTGTCAGAGGCATCAATCTCGCGGCTGGGCACAAACTCATCTCACTTATTGTGCCCAAAGAGGGTGGTCGTATCCTGACTGTGACCGAGAATGGCTACGGTAAGCGTACAGAGAATGCGGAGTTCCCAGCTAAGGGACGCGGTGGTAAAGGGGTTATCGCGATGTCGACCTCAGCCCGAAACGGCTCTTTGGTGGGCGCTGTCCAGGTTTGGGACACTGACGAGATGATGCTGATTTCCAACCAGGGAACCGCGGTTCGCACGCGCGTCGAAGAAGTGAGCCTACTAGGCCGGAACACTCAGGGTGTGCGAGTGATTCGTACGCGTGACGGTGAGGAATTAGTCAGCGTCAGTCGAATTGTTGAAGATGTTGATGCGGCAGAGCCTGCGCAGCCGGTTGTAACAGAAGACACTGAAGCCGACGTTGATGGCGCCGATGTGCCCGAGTCTACAGGTACGGAATCCGCAGATTCTGATAAGGCTTCAGGTGATGACAATACCGAGACCCAGGACTGATGCGGGCACATAACTTTTGCGCGGGGCCAGCAGCGCTCCCCGTTGCCGTTTTAGAGCGGGCACAAACAGAACTCCTCAATTGGGAGGGCGCGGGAGCGTCGGTGATGGAATTAAGCCATCGAAGCCCTGAGTTTGTGGGTATTGCTGAACGAGCGGAAGCTGCACTTCGTCGGCTCATGAATATCAGCGATGACTACGCGGTACTGTTCCAGCAAGGTGGGGCGTCGCAGCAATTTGCCTCGGTGCCACTGAATTTGAGCAGTCCCGGCGATGTCGTCGATCAGGTGGTAACAGGGCAGTGGTCAAAAAAAGCCTTGGCTGAGGGGCGCCGCCTTACCCAAGTTAACGTCGCGTCAAGCTCTGAGTCCTCTAACTTCTCCACAATCGAGCCGGAGGCGAATTGGTCGAGAACCAATAACGCTGCCTATTTACACTATTGCCCCAATGAGACCATTGGTGGTCTCGAGTTTAGCTTTGTACCCGAGAGTAACTCACCGCTAGTTGCTGATATGTCCTCGACTATTTTGTCGCGACCTGTCGACGTGAGTCAGTTCGGCGTGATTTATGCAGGTGCTCAGAAAAATATCGGCCCTGCAGGTCTGTGCATTGTGATTGTTGAAAAAGAGCTGCTGGGTCGTGCACGCGCCGATATCCCAGCGATGTTGAATTGGCAGACAGCGGCAGATAACGATTCGATGTACAACACCCCGCCAACTTTCGGCATCTATCTCTCGGGCTTAGTGTTTGAATGGATAGAATCGTTGGGCGGTTTGGATGCGATGTACGAGCGCAACAAGCGCAAGGCGGACACGCTTTATGGGTTGATTGATGCCAGCGACTTTTATGCGAACCCTGTTGATCCCCAATACAGATCCCTGATGAATGTGCCGTTTACACTGGCAGACGACGCCTTAGATAAGCTGTTTCTTTCGCGGGCCGAGGAAGCGCAGTTGTTGAACCTAAAGGGTCACAGGTCCGTAGGTGGTATGCGTGCCAGTATTTATAATGCGGTTGAGCAATCCTCCGTTGATGCGCTGTGCGAATTCATGCATCGTTTTGAAAAAGAGAATGGATAGAGCCTCCCCGAATGGCCTCTGATGACCAGTTAGCACTTATCCGAGCGGATATTGATTCCATCGATCGGCAGCTTCTCGAGTTAATTAACGCGCGAGCTGACTGTGCCCGACGTGTTGCTGAAATAAAGTTGGCCGCAAGTCAGGATGGAGACGCACTCTTTTATCGTCCTGAGCGGGAAGCGCAGATTTTAAGGGCGATTCAGGAAAACAACCCCGGGCCTTTACCTGCGGATCAAGCTGCGCGGATTTTTCGGGAAATCATGTCAAGTTGTTTGGCGCTTGAGCGCCCACTGACGGTTGGCTTCTTGGGTCCTGTTGGTACCTACTCGCAGGCGGCGGCACTCAAGCATTTCGGGCAGTCAGCTATCCTTGAACCTCAGTCCACGATTCGAGATGTGTTTCGCCTCGTTGAGGATAGAGCGTGTGACATGGCAGTTGTTCCGGTGGAGAACTCGACCGAAGGTATGGTGGGGCAAACACTCGACTGCTTTTTGGAGTCACCCCTTCAGATTATTGGCGAAGTGGAACTGCCTGTTGTTCATCACCTGCTTGCGTCGAACTCGCAGGCGCTGGAGGACATTACGGCGGTTTGTGGTCATGAACAGGCTCTGGGTCAGTGTCGTGATTGGCTTGATGCGAATTTGCCGGGTGTGCCGCGAGATGTTTGTCGTAGTAATGGCGAGGCGGCGCAGCGCGCACAGAATGAATCCAACATTGCTGCCATAGCCGGTGACCTTGCGGCAGAAACGTATGGTTTAGTGAAGCTAAACGAAGCGATTCAGGATATTGCACACAATACAACGCGCTTCTACGTCATTGGCCGTGAAACCGTACCGTCGAGCGGTTCTGATAAGACTTCCATCCTCATAGCCAGCCGAAACCGACCGGGTGCACTGCTTAATTTATTGCGTCCGTTTGAGGAGCGGGGCATTAGCCTGACAAGAATTGACTCACGTCCCTCCAAAACGGAGAAGTGGACGTACATGTTCTTTATCGAATTTGAAGGGCATCTCTCGGACGAGCTGGTTAAGGGGGTAATGGCCGCGCTCGAGGAAAACTCGATTCTTCTAAAGCCATTGGGCTCGTATCCAAAAGCGCCGATCTGATGACAAATTTTAATGCGCGAACCATAGCGCTGGTTGGGTTGGGACTTATTTCAGGGTCACTGGCTCGCGCCCTCCAAGCAAGCGAGTGGGAAGGTCGCCTCATCGCCTGGGGCCCGCGAGAACCCAGTCTAAGGCGGGGGCTCGAGCTGGGCGTGATTGATGATTACTCGCTCGATCTAAACGATATCGTCGAGCAGGCGGATGTTATTGTTATTGGCGCTCCGCCCATGGCAACAGCTGAGATGGTGGAGAGGATTACGTCGCTTTTGATAGGTGCTGAGAGGCAGCCGATCATTACCGATCTTGCCAGTATCAAAGGCTATGTTGTTGATGCGGTGAGCGCAGACTACCCGTCCTTTGTGCCCGGCCATCCAATTGCGGGATCTGAGCACAGCGGTGTTGAGCATTCGGACGCGACGCTTTTTAAGGGTCGAGAAATCATTCTCACACCCTCGGCAAACACAGACGTTGCTGCCGTTGAGACAGTCACCGCGATGTGGTCGCTAACCGGTGCTTATATAAGACACATGTCGGTGAGGGCACACGACGCCATGCTGGCTGCGAGTTCGCATATGCCGCATATGGTTGCTTATGCATTGACAGGTGCACTCGAGCGAGACGAGGCCGATCCAATGACGCACGGTGGCGGTGCCTTGCGCGATATGACTCGTATTGCTGGGTCTGATCCGTTGATGTGGACTGATATCGCGGTTACCAATCGTGAGGCTTTGCTTACTGCCATCGATCAGTTTGAAGCCGAGATGAAGTCGCTCAGAGCGATGGTCGATGCACAAGACGCCGACGCGATGCGTGCCTACTTCGCGACGTGTAGGGCACACCGAAGAGCGCACGACAACATTCTTAATCCCTTACTTCAAAGTCCAACAGAGGAGACATCATGAAGTTTTTGGTTGAGCCCGGTGGTTTGCTGTCTGGCTCTATTCGCGTGCCGGGAGATAAGTCGATGTCCCATCGCACTGTCATGCTGGGTGCTCTCGCTGAGGGAACAACTGTTGCGACAGGTTTTTTGGAAGGGCAGGACGCGCTGTGTACGGTTCAGGCCTTCCGCGATATGGGGGTCACCATCCGGGGGCCTGAGCGGGGAAAAATCGAGATCGAAGGTGTTGGGATGCACGGTTTGAAAGCCCCCGCCAATGTGCTTGATATGGGGAATTCAGGTACCAGTATCCGGCTCTTGAGTGGGTTGCTAGCAGCGCAAACCTTTGATTCGACCATGACCGGTGATGTGTCCTTGCAGAAGCGACCTATGGGGCGCGTGACCACACCACTCGCGAAGATGGGGGCCGTGATCGAAAGTGACGAAGGTCGTCCGCCGCTACACATTAGGGGAAATAAAGCGCTGCAAGGGATTCATTACGAGATGCCCGTTGCCAGTGCACAAGTCAAGTCATGTGTCCTGCTGGCCGGGCTTTATGCCGAGGGTCGGACATCGGTAACCGAGCCTGCGCCAACGCGCGACCACACCGAGCGCATGCTCCGTGGTTTCGGTTACGACGTGCATTGTGAAAATGCAGTGATCAGTGTGCAGGGGGGCGGTGCTTTAAAGGCAACTTCGCTCGATATTCCCGCAGATATCTCGTCCGCCGCGTTCTTCTTAGTCGCGGCGTCGATTGCCGAAGGTTCAGACTTGACCTTGGAGCACGTTGGGATGAACCCGACGCGATCGGGCGTGATCACTATTTTGACGCTCATGGGCGCTGACATCGAGGTCTTGAACGAGCGCGAAGTCGGTGGTGAGCCGGTAGCAGATCTGCGCGTACGTTCCGCGCCACTTACAGGCATTGATATCCCCGAGGACTTGGTGCCGCTTGCTATCGATGAGTTCCCTGTGCTGTTTATTGCTGCGGCTTGTGCGTCAGGCAAAACCACGTTGTCGGGCGCGGAGGAGCTTCGAGTCAAGGAAAGCGATCGTATTGCGTCAATGGCCGAGGGTTTGACAACACTGGGCATTGAAAACGAGGTGACGCCGGACGGTATTGTTATTTCCGGTGGAGTGATGTCCGGAGGTGAGGTGAACACCTTCCACGATCACCGGATTGCTATGTCTTTTTCGGTAGCGGCGTTGCGCGCGACGGGCACCATCCAAGTGAATGACTGCGATCATGTCGCTACGTCATTCCCAGGCTTTGCTGCGCTCGCAGCAGGCACGGGACTGCGGATTTCAGAGGTAGGGTAATTCGTGGAAGCGGTCGTCATATGCGTCGATGGGCCAAGTGGCTCTGGCAAAGGCACGTTGTCACAGCGGCTAGCCGAAGCGCTCAATTATCATCTTCTGGATAGTGGTGCGCTGTACCGCGTGGTTGGGTATGCGGCACTCGTCAATGGTATCGATTGGGCTGACACAGAGTCTGTCACTCAGATAGCGCGTTCTCTCGATGTTTCTTTTCACAGTGCGGAAGCGGGTGTACGAGTTACCTACGCAGGTGACGATGTGACGGAAGCCGTGAGGAGTGTGAGAGGTGGCGAGGGCGCCTCCGCTGTGGCGGCTATTCCCTCCGTGAGAGAAGCCTTGCTGTCTAGGCAGCGTGAACTTGCTTGCTCGCCTGGTTTGATCGCGGATGGGCGTGACATGGGAACGGTCGTTTTTCCTGAGTCCCCACTGAAGATTTTCCTCGAGGCCTCAGCGTTAGCGCGCGCTCAACGGCGTCAAAGTCAGTTGCAGCAGCAGGGAGAGGATGTTAGTCTGCCGCGCCTTTTGGAGGCCATAGAGGCTCGTGACCTGCGGGATAGAACCCGTTCCGTGTCGCCACTCGTGCCAGCTGAGGACGCGGTAGTTGTCGATAGTACAACCATGTCAGCGGACGAAGTGTTTGCACATGTGATGTCTCTTGTGACTCAGAAAGGGCTAGTGCACTCAGACGGTTAAAGGCCTTACCCCTCGACTCAGTGCGTTTTTAATCGACCCAGCCGGGTAAGTCGGTTGGTGCTGCGTTGTTTGCAGCGATACTGCAGGTATATTCAATGAGCGAATCATTCGCCGAGTTATTCGAAGAAAGTTTAAAAACCGTAGACATGGAGCCCGGTTCGATCGTTACGGGCGTTGTTATCGATATCGACAACGAGTGGGTCACTGTCCACGCCGGTCTCAAATCCGAGGGTGTTATTCCTCGCGATCAATTCACCAACGCCAGCGGCGAGTGCACCCTAAGCATAGGTGACGAAGTCCAGGTTGCGCTTGAGACTGTTGAAGACGGTTTTGGCGAAACCAAGCTCTCGCGCGAAAAAGCGAAGCGCGCTGAAGCGTGGAAGACCCTCGAGGCAGCACACGTTGCTCAGGAAGTGGTCATTGGTGTTATCAACGGTAAGGTCAAAGGCGGCTTTACAGTCGATGTTGACTCTATTCGTGCCTTCCTACCGGGTTCACTGATCGACGTGCGTCCGATTCGTGAAACTGCACACCTCGAAGGCAAAGAACTTGAATTCAAAGTGATTAAGCTCGATCAGAAGCGCAACAACGTTGTTGTCTCTCGTCGTGCGGTCATGGAAGCAGCGAACAGCGCTGAGCGCGACGAGTTGCTCCAAAACCTCCAGGAAGGTCAGAGCGTCAAAGGTGTGGTCAAGAACCTCACTGACTACGGTGCGTTTGTTGATCTCGGCGGTGTTGACGGGCTACTTCACATCACAGACATGGCTTGGAAGCGCATCAAGCATCCAAGTGAAGTGGTTGAAGTGGGTCAGGAAATGGACGTCAAAGTCCTCAAGTTTGACCGTGAGCGCAACCGCGTATCGCTGGGTCTTAAGCAGTTGGGCGAAGATCCATGGGTAGAAATCACTAACCGCTACCCAGAAGGTAGTCGTGTTAATGCGCGCATCACTAACCTCACTGACTACGGTTGCTTCGCAGAGATCGAAGAGGGCGTTGAAGGTCTGGTTCACGTTTCAGAAATGGACTGGACGAACAAGAACGTTCACCCATCGAAAATCGTTAACCTGGGCGACGAAGTAGAGGTCATGGTTCTCGATATCGACCAGGAGCGTCGTCGTATCTCGCTCGGTATCAAGCAGTGCCAGCAGAATCCATGGGATGCGTTTGCATCACAGCACGCGACAGGCGACAAGATTTCCGGTTCGATCAAGTCGATCACAGATTTCGGTATCTTCATTGGTCTAGCGGGCAACATTGACGGTCTGGTTCACCTCAGCGATATCAGCTGGAACGAGACGGGCGAAGAAGCGGTTCGAAACTACAAGAAAGGTGACGAGATTGAAACTGTGATCCTCAGCATTGATCCTGAGCGTGAGCGTATCTCGCTGGGTATCAAGCAGCTCGAGGAAGACTCTTTCTCTATCTACCTGGGCGACGCTGACAAGGGCAGCATCGTCACCGGTGAGGTCACCGAGGTAGACGCTAAAGGCGCTGTTGTTAAGCTTAACGAAGAAGTTGACGGTTACATCAAGGTGGCTGATCTGAGCCGTGATCGCGTTGAAGATGCGCGTTCAGTCTTGAATGTCGGCGACAGGGTTGAAGCTAAGATTGTCAACATTGATCGTAAGAGCCGCTCTATTGGTCTGTCGATCAAGGCGAAGGATATGGATGACGAGAAAGAAGCTGTACAGTCGCTAAAAGACCAGGACAGCGCGGCGTCACCGGGCACTATTGGTGACTTGATCAAAGCGCAAATGGACAACCAATAGACGAAGTTCTGCAGAACAACCTTTTGAATAAGCCGGCACTGCCGGCTTTTTTTTTGCTATCCTGACCCCAGTATTGTTACGCCATCAAACACTATGAAAGTATTTAGTCGTTATAAGGTCTTGGTGATGCTTTGTGCTGTTATGAGTACAGCAGCGCCACTTCAGGCTCAAGATCTCAACGTTAACCTGTTCACTCACTTTGAGTTTGATAACTCCGATGCGGCTGACGCGGCGGACAGAACGTTTGAATGGGGGGAGTCGGCTCTGTTCGTGACCGGCAACCTGACGGGGAAGTTGTCCTTTCTAGGAGAGTTTACCTACGTTGCGCCTAAGTATACGAACAAGTCTTTTTCGGCACACCGGTACCGTCTGCGCTATGAATTGGATCGTGACAATGCGGTGAGTTTCGGCAAGATGCACACGCCGGTAAATTATTGGAACGATAATTTTCACCACGGCCGAATTTTCTTTCCCACTATTAACCGCCCTAGATCGTTTACCCGTTTCATTCCCATACATGAGGTGGGCGTCCGTTTTTCAGGTATGAGTCCGATGGTCGATGGGGTTGGCTATGACATCGTCTTGGGCACTGGACAATCCGAGGGTGATGATGCCTTCGGTAGCGGGGTGCAGTCCTATACTGTGAATTTCAATTGGGCGCCTTCTCCCGATTCGCGTGCGATCGTGAGCTACTACCGCGATACCATACTTGATCATGTAGATAACCCTTTCCACGCGGGCCACAATCATGGGGTTGGGGACCATATGGGTATGGACCATAACGGTATGCACATGGAGCCGAGTGATTCGGGGACCGACTTGGATATTTCCTACGAATTGCTGTCGTTCTCGCTTCATCGCGAAAGTGAGTACTGGCGGTCACTTACCGAACTATCGGCTAACCGGACAGATGGAGGGGATTGGAACTGGTCGCTTTACCAGTACGCGGGTTACCACATCTCTGATGTGTTCTCCGTTTATGCGCTGTATGACTACATTACCGTAGGTGATAGTGAGATCCACTTCAGGGCTGGATCGGAGAGGCGCGCCGGACTAGGACTCGAATGGTTTGTCACGAACACTACGTCGCTCAAACTTGAGGCGCGTTCCGAGGACACTGATCAGGGCGCAATTCGGATAGACGACAGTGTGCTAGAAGCACAGCTGTCTTTCGCGTTCTAAAGTTTATGAAGCGCTTTGTTTCCACAATTATTCTCTTTGCTCTGACAGCGTGGCCGTGTTGGGGCTTTGCTTCGGACATGTATGTGGTTGTCAATGCTCCGGTCGACGCGTCTCTGGATGAGAAGTCTCTGCTCGCACTTATCAAAGGCCAGAGACGGAACTGGGATGACGGTAATGCGGCAACTGTCATATTACCCTCGCGGGAGTCGGATGATTTCGAGTTGGTGGCTCAGCGGATCTTTGGCGTATCGGGTCGTATGATGCAGCGCTTGTGGTTTAGGGTTGTTTTCAGTGGTTATGCTAACGCGCCTGAGTATCTTGATGAGCCCTCTGGCGTGGTAGCAGCTGTTGCGGACAAGCCGGGTGCTTTGGGTATTCTGCTCTCAGAGCAAAAGCCAGAGGTGCCGAGTTCGTTGCGAGTGGTTGCGTTGAAGTGAGTCGCTCGCTCCTCTTTCAGGTGACGGCCTTGATGGGCGCGTTCACTCTGTTAGTTGCCTTGTTAATGTTGTACGTGTTACCGAACAGGCAAGCGGCTGTTTTAGAGGCCAGTATGCGTGACGAACTGGCTAGCCTCGCCGTCGCTTGTTCCATTAGTGTTAGGTCTGCCTTAGAGCAGCAGGATCTATCCGCACTGGAGGAGTTGAACGAGCAGGTCTCGTTCGATGGACGAGACCCCATTGTTGCCGTTATCAACACGAGTGGCGAAGGACCGGAACTTTTCGCGGTC
>CAJXZI010000051.1 GCA_913063005.1 uncultured Halieaceae bacterium
GCTAGACCGGCAGCCGTAAGCGCAATGAGTAGGGAGACACCAAACACGCCGACTATGGGAGCCCAACCCGAGATAGGGGTGTCGATACTTGCGTAGCCTGCGAACAGCCAAGGGAAACCCGTCAGTAGCCAGGTTCTTACCCATTCGAAAACCACCCATAGGCCACTAAAAAAAAGCATTCGTGCGAACACTGTATTGGGTTGGAATCGACAGAAAAGGGCAGCTTGAGCAGCGGGCAGGAGAGCCAGCCCGCCGCAGAAAATCAGGGTGAGGAGTAGTGCAAGTGGTGTCGGCGCGTTACCGTAAACGTTTATGCTGACATAGACCCAGGATACGCCAGCGCCGAAGAACCCCGCACCATAGAGCCAACCGAAGGTGGCGCCACGTTTTGGTGTCTGGCCTTCGAGCGCCAGATACAACAGTGCAAGGCTGAGGAGCGACGCAATCTTAAGGTCGAAGGGCGCAAGCGCCAGTGTAAAAATCAGCCCCGCTGTTAGGCTGCAAAATGCGCGCTGTGCTTGGCTCCAGCGCAGCATCATTTAGCCCTCGTTCATTATGGTGACGCGCAAACTATTGAGCTTTCTTTGATCCGCGTTGATGACACGAAATTCAAAGCCGTCAAACGTCACCGTTTCGTTGCGGGTCGGCAGTCTACCGAAGGCCTGTAGCACTAGACCGCCGATCGTGTCGAATTCTTCGTCGCTGAACTCGACGCCAAATGCTTCGTTGAAGTCCTCGACGGGCGTCAAGGCCTGAACAAAGAAGCTGTCCTCGGTGAGCTTTCGGATTTGAACCTCTTCATCCGAGTCAGTCTCGTCCTCGATTTCACCGACAATCTCTTCTAATACGTCTTCTATCGTTACAAGACCTGCAACGCCACCGTACTCGTCGATCACGACCGCCATGTGATTACGCGCTTGTCGGAACTCTCTCAAAAGAACGTTCAAACGTTTGCTCTCGGGGACAATCACGGCCGGGCGAAGCAGGGCCGAGATATCAAAATCAGCGTTGGGGTTCAGTACAAATGGCAGTAGGTCCTTAGCCAGCAGGATGCCTTGAATATCATCCGTTCCCTCACCGACTACCGGGTATCGAGAGTGTCCTGTGTGAATGATTTGCGGCAACACCTCGTCCAAGGTGGCACCTGAACGAATGACAACCATTTGTGCGCGTGGGATCATCGCATCGCGCGCTTGCATCTCCCCAACGGTGAGAGCGCCTTCCATGATATTCCGCGCGTCCTCATCGATGACCTCGTTATCCACAGCCAGCTGCAGCAAGCCTTCGAGATCCGCTCGGGTATAAGGCGTACCCGTCACCATCTGTGTCAGGCGATCCAGCCAGGATCGTTCTTCAGGTTCGTTGTTGCGCGTGTCGTTCGTGTTCATTACGTGAAGTTTTCAGTTTGGGTGTAAGGGTTCGGAATCGATAGCTGTGCGAGTCGCGAGATTTCAATCGCCTCCATTATGTCTGCGTCTGCGTCTGTGATGTGGTCGTAGCCCAGTAAATGGAGTGTGCCGTGGATGGTCATATGTGCCCAGTGGTGCTCGGGTGTCTTTGATTGCTCATTTGCTTCACGTTGCACAACATCGCTGCAAATAATGAGGTCGCCAAGTAGGCCGGTTTGTTTCTGTAACTCAGGATCGATGGGAAAAGAAAGCACGTTGGTGTCCGCATCTTTGCCACGATATTGATGGTTAAACCTTGTCATTGCTTCACTGTCGACTACTTGAATACTCACCTCTGCGACTTCGCTCGGACACCACCGAGAGTGGTTACCTGAAAGGGCGGTTGCTACCCATGTTTCGAACGCTTCGGGTTTCGGTGACTCTGGATGATTGCAGTCGACGTAAACGGAGAGGTTCACGACCGGCCAGCCTCGTTTGACCCCATGATTGCATCGTGTTCCTCGTAAGCATTGACTACGCGCTGAACGAGCGGGTGACGCACAACATCCTTTTTCCCAAACCATGTGAAGGAGACGCCATCAACCCCATCTAGCACCTGAGTCGCGTGGACTAGCCCCGAGGGTTGGCCGCGAGGGAGATCAATTTGCGTCGCGTCACCCGTAATGACAGCTGTCGAGCCAAAGCCTAATCGCGTCAGGAACATCTTCATTTGCTCGCGGGTTGTATTCTGAGCCTCGTCGAGGATGATGAATGCGTTGTTCAGCGTACGACCGCGCATAAAGGCAAGCGGTGCGACTTCAATAATGTTGCGCTCAATGTATTTACCTACCGTCTCGAACCCGAGCATTTCATAGAGGGCGTCGTAAAGCGGCCGGAGATAAGGGTCGACCTTTTGCGTTAGGTCGCCGGGCAAAAAACCCAGCCGCTCTCCCGCCTCGACAGCGGGGCGAACGAGTAGGATGCGCTTTACGTCTTCCTCGAGCAGCGCTTGCACCGCACAGGCAACCGCCAGATAGGTTTTGCCCGTGCCGGCAGGACCTACACCGAAATTGAGGTCATATCGTTGAATGTCTTTGACATAACTAATCTGACTGTGTCCGCGCGGCTTTACGGTACCGCGCTTCGTCTTAATCGCTTTGACCAGAACGGACTCATCGGTCGCTCCTTGGTCCTGTAATAACTCCAGGTCGGCCTGTTGCAATTGCAGGTGAATCATCTCTGGGCTGAGGCGAATGCCTTTAGTGACGTCGCTATATAGTTTCTTTAGGAGTCGTTCCGCAGACTGGCAGGCAGCAGAGGGACCACCAATCTTGATTTGGTTACCTCGATTGCTGACCGAGACTCGGAGTCGATCCTCGATAAGTTTCAGATGGGTATTCAAATGCCCGCAAAGCAGCGCAACGTGCTTCGCGTTTTCAGGTTCAAGCGTAAAGGAGGAGGATACTATGTCCTCCCGACAGTCGGGCTCGGGAGGTATCGGGTCAATGTCCAAGGACTGTTTGGCCGCTCATGTCATGTATGGGGGGGTGACGATACCGTGCTTGTGCCGCATGTCAACCAACAAGTACGCCGCGCAGTGAGTTGGGTAATGCGTCAACAATATCCACGGTCGCGAATTCACCGATCAGATCATGGTCCAGGCAAGTGAAATTGACCACCCGGTTGTTTTCCGTTCGACCTGCCAGTTGCCCGGGGTCTTTCTTGGACACACCAGTAACGAGAATACGTTGGGTCGTTCCGACCATGCGGCGACTTATCTCCATCGCCTGCTGATTGATGCGACTCTGCAAGAGGTGGAGTCGCTTCTTCTTCACGTCTTCGGGCGTGTCATCCTGCAGATCGGACGCGGGGGTGCCGGGTCGAGCGCTGTAAATAAAGCTAAACGAGGTATCAAATCCAATTTCCTCAATTAGCTTCATCGTCGCGAGGAAGTCCTGCTCGGTTTCGCCTGGAAAGCCAATGATGAAATCAGATGACAACGAGATGTTGGGGCGAATTTTTCTGAGAGCACGAATCTTAGATTTGTATTCGATCGCAGTATGACCGCGCTTCATCGCCATCAATATGCGGTCAGAGCCACTTTGTACGGGTAGATGCAAATGGTCCACAAGCGCTGGGATATCCCGATAGGCCTCAATGAGCGCATCACTAAACTCGACTGGATGCGATGTTGTGTAGCGTATGCGCTCGACGCCAGGTACTAAATTGACGAGTCCCAGAAGCTCGGCGAAGTCGACAATCTCCCCCAAGTGATTTTCACCGCGATAAGCGTTGACATTTTGACCCAGAAGATTGACCTCTTTGACGCCTTCAGAGGCTAAGTGCGCAATCTCGGCAATCACATCATCAACGGGGCGAGATACCTCCTCACCTCGCGTGTAGGGAACAACGCAGAACGTGCAGTACTTACTGCACCCTTCCATGATGGAGACAAACGCGGTTGCGCTGTCGCTCGACGGTTGGGGAAGGCGATCAAATTTTTCGATCTCGGGAAACGAGATGTCGACAACAGCGCTGTCTCGCTCATTGCGAGTCTCGAGCATCTCGGGCAAACGATGGAGCGTTTGAGGACCAAATATCAGGTCGACATAGGGAGCGCGCTCGCTAATGGCCTCACCTTCTTGACTGGCGACGCAACCGCCGACACCAATCACTACATCGGGGCGCTTTGCTTTGATGGATTTCCAACGTCCCAACTGATGGAATACTTTTTCCTGAGCCTTTTCCCGAATACTGCAGGTGTTTAGCAACAGCACATCCGCGTCTTCCGCGTTATCCGTTCGCTCAAGCCCATGGCTTTCGCGCAGCAAGTCGCCCATGCGCGCAGAGTCGTATTCATTCATCTGGCAACCGTGGGTCTGGATGAAGACTTTGGAAGGTGTTGTTGTGCTCACTTGTTGGCGCCTAATCTTTCGATAATCGGCTATTATACCCGTGTCATTTAGAAATAGGTTTGCGCCAACCCTTTCGAATTTTGGCAAAAGTGGTAGGATCGCGCGCCTCGAAACGAACACGCGAAAAAGCATGTCCAATCAACCTGTCTACAAAATCATTTTTCACAACGGTAAGCAGATCTTTGAGGTCTTCGCTAAGCACATCTACCAGAGCGATATGTGGGGCTTTGTAGAGATTGAAGAAATGCTTTTCGGTGAGCGCTCCGCGATTTTGGTAGATCCTGGCGAGGAAAAGCTCAAGTCCGAATTCGCAGGCGTAAAGCGTAGCTATATTCCGATGCAATCTATCATTCGTATCGACGAGGTTGAGAAACAAGGTGCTGCGAAAATCAGCGAGGGTGGTGATGCGGGGAAGATAGCGACTTTTCCCATGAGTCCTGCCGTCAGTTCGGGCGTAACGTCAGACGACTAATTTACCCCTCAAACCAGCGGCAGCTGTGCAGTAAGAATTGCACGGCGTGGCGCCGGGTGGCCCTCAATAGTCTTGTTCGGATCTTCAGGGTCCAAGAAATTTTCGAGTGAGTGGAAAGTCATCCAGTCCGTTGAACGCTGCTCCTTAGGCGATGTCTGACTTACGTCAACCAGTTGGATATCTTGAAAGCCTACTTTCGAGAGCCAGAGTTTGAGTGCGTCAGGGCTGGGTAGGAACCATACGTTCCCCATTCTGGCGTAGCGTGCGGGCGGCACGAAGACCGTCTGCTCGTCCCCTTCAACCACCAGTGTTTCGAGCACAAGCTCGCCACCCGGGGCAAGAGTATTGCGGAGGTCGGTGAGGTGATCGATGGGGGATCGGCGATGGTAGAGCACCCCCATCGAAAACACGGTATCGAAGGCCTGCAACTTCGGTGGCAGCTGCTCAAGTGTCAGTGGGAGAACGTGGACTGCCGGCTCAATGAGATATTTCTGAATCGCTTTGAATTGCAGTACGAAGAGGGGGGTTGGATCGATACCAACGACTTCTTCGGCGCCCGCGCCTCGCATCCGCCAGCAGTGGTAGCCGCTACCGCAACCGACGTCGAGTACCCGCCGACCCTGCAGTGGTGATATCGCATCCACGAGGCGCTCCCATTTAAAGTCCGAGCGCCACTCGGTCTCGATATCGACGCCAAAAAGAGAGAACGGCCCTTTTCTCCAAGGATGCAAACCGCGCAGCGCTTGCTCCAAATCGTTGCGCGCGGCGTTGGTGATATCACCGGTCGCGCCCACATAGGCACTGTTAAGATTGACTTTGCTGGCTGAGAGGTCGGGAAGCGAATTCATCGATTCCCGCCACCGCTTTAGGTCTCCGTAGCGCTTTTCGGACATCGATTGCGAAAGTTGCTCTGGCAACGCCTCCAGCCACTTGCAAAGCCTTGGCTCTTGCCATCGCGCTGCAAAGGCTTCGAGATCGGTTGTCAGCTCTATAGGTATGTCCATGGACGATCAGGCGATTGCAATGAAGGATGCGAAATTCAAGCATTGAAACCATATGCTCGACCGAGAAAATCCCGCTTCCGACAGGCGATCGCTGTGTGATTGGGCTGTTTCGGGGATGAGCACGTTCTCAATCGCATCGCGCTTTTGAGCAATCTCGAGGTCGCTGTAACCTTGGCTGCGCTTAAAGTCGTGATGCAGATCAATCATCAATGCATCCATGGCAGGGTCATCCATAGTGAGTTTCTCTGAAAGGATCAACAGCCCACCCGGAACCATCGCCGATTGGATGGCTTTGAGCAGACGGAGCCTCTGAGGGACAGGAATAAATTGCAGTGTGAAGTTCAATACCACGACGCTGCAAGGGGCGAAGTTGACCTCGAGTGCATCAGCTTCTACCCATTCGATACGAGACTTTGATGCCACTTGCTCCTGTGCTCGGCGAACCATGGCCGAAGAGTTATCTATCCCTATAAGTCGGCAATCTCTTTGCGACACCGTACTGTCACCGAGCGCGAGTTCTACAGAGCGTATGGACTCACCTAACGAACAGCCAATGTCGTAAATACAGGTCCCCGGTTGTGCATATTGCTCAGCGAGTACGCCGGTCATGCGTACGACTGTCGAGTAACCCGGTACTGACCGCTGGATCATGTCAGGGAAAACGTCGACCACTGAATCGTTGAAGCTAAATAATGACGTATCAGTAAGTAATTCGGCAAAGAGATTGTCGCGTCGATTGGAAGACATGGCAGTGGGTTCGTGATCGATTAGAAACTTGGCTACGAATAATATCAGGCATTTATGCAACAAGACCCATACCGTATAATCACTCCCTGTTTTTTTACGTAAGAGTTTTCGATGTTAGAGCACCTGTCTGTTTTATCTCCTGATCCGATCCTTGGTCTTGCTGCTGAGTGCCGCGCGGATCCAAATTCAAATAAAATTGATTTGACGGTCGGTATTTACATGAACGAGTCGGGCGTTTGTCCCGTATTCCATGCCGTCCGTGAGGCGCAGCAACAGCTTGTGGCGGACGAAATCACCAAGGCCTACCTCCCAGCGGCAGGAGACGCTGTTTACCTGCAGTCCATGAAGTCGCTTGTTTTCGGAGACGAGCTTGTCGGAGATGGCTCCAAGATTACGGCTATACAAACGCCGGGCGGGTGCGGTGCGCTTCGAATTGCTTCCGAGGTATTGGCTGCCGCGGCTCCTGACGCCACTGTTTGGATCAGTAATCCTACGTGGCCTGTTCATATCCCTCTCATGGGCTCTGTCGGTCTGAAGTTTGAAACATACAGCTATTACGATCCGGCATCGCATGGCGTTGATTTTGGCAACATGACCAACGACTTAAAGGGGGCCAAAAAGGGTGACGTGGTCCTCCTTCACGGTTGCTGCCACAACCCGTCGGGTGCAGATTTGACGTTGGAGCAATGGGCGCAGATCGCTGATATGGCTGAGGCTCAAGGCTTTACGGTTCTTGTAGACCTTGCTTATCAGGGGATGGGTACGAATCTCGAGGCTGACGTGGCTGGACTTCGGTTGCTCGCGGGCCGTTTGGGTGAGCTGATCGTCGCAGCTTCGTGCTCAAAGAATCTTGGCTTGTACCGTGAACGAACGGGCGTGGCATTGTTCTTTGGCAAAGATACGCAAACTGCGGCTGCGACCCATAGTCACGGACTGGGTGCGGCGCGACGCGTTTATTCCATGCCACCAGCGCATGGCGCCTTGCTTGCGGGTCGCGTGCTGAGTGACCCTGCATTGCGCGCGTCTTGGGAAAGCGAGCTTTCGGAGATTTGTGCGCGAATGATCGAACTGCGTACCCAGTTGTCCGAGAAGCTCTCCGAGAAAACAAATCAAGACTTTTCCTTTATCTCACGCGAGAAGGGAATGTTCTCTTTCTTGGGGCTGTCCGTTGATCAAGCACGGGGGCTTCGTAAAGACCGCGGCCTTTATATGCTCGATTCATCACGTATTAACGTGGCGGCACTGAATGAGCAGAATATGGACAAGGTCGTCGAGGCCGTTGCCTCTGTTCTTTAGTGAGCTGGCATCGCTCAAATGCGCTTAGTAAGCGCGCACTGTGTTGCTTACACGTGGTTCAGTGATGATTGTTCACCGTGAGTGTGCACCAAGCATAGCGCAGACCCTCGCGGTAGAGTTGGTCAATAGCGATTAGGTATTGAAGAGATAGCCGCTGAAAGAGTCTCAGTCGGCTTACTCAAATGAGAGCCTAGCTCTGTGCCTTGATAATAATGCGCTGAGAGCACTTCATGAATTTGTATAGGCCCGAGTCTAAACCCCCTAAGTGTGCTCAATTTTGAGTTTAGGGGGAATCAGGGGGAGGCGGGCGTAGAGTGAACGAAGACGACAACAAGGTCCGAGGCTAGGCGAAAGTCATTTAGACAGGGCGGATATCATCTAACCTTCGAGCTCTATCAGGCGCTCTAAAGCGTCATCTAGTGACGCGGTTACTTCCGCGAGTCGCTCCAGTGTTTTAGCAACCTCGTCGCCATCACCTGTGAAAAACGAGGGGTCTGCGGTCTTGGTCTCGAGCGTGGCCTGCTCCTCCTCGAGTTGGGCTATTTTATCGGGCAGGTTTTCGAGCTCCCGTGTTTCTTTGTAACTCAGCTTTCGCGCAGCCGTTTGCTTCGGCTGAGTTGTATCGGGCTTGGACTTCTCAATGTTCGTCGAGGTTAATGGCTTTTGTGTCAGATTGGCTTTCCGATCAAGCCGCGCATCGACACTCTGCAGTGTTCCGCCCCGGCTTTCCCAGTCAGAGAAGTTACCTGCCTGCTCCTCAATCTCACCCAACTCATTGATTACCAATAAGCTCGTTACCACACGATCCATAAAGTCTCTATCGTGACTGACCAGGAGAATGGTGCCTTTGAAATCGAGTAGCACCTCTTCCAAGAGTTCCAAAGTTTCGATGTCGAGGTCATTGGTCGGTTCGTCGAGTACTAATAAGTTGGCGGGCTGTGTAAAAAGCTTCGCTAGAATTGCACGGTTGCGCTCTCCGCCAGACAATACTTTGGTCGGCGCTCGGACTCTGTCGGGGGAGAATAAAAAGTCGCCCAGATAGCCAATGGCGTGACGTTTCTTGCCGTCTATTTCGATAAACTCCTGTCCACCACAGATGTTGTCGATCAATGTGCCCTCAGGGTCTAAATGACCCCGGAGCTGATCCGAGTAGGCAATTTCTAATTTCGAGCCGATCTTGACTGTTCCGTTATTGGGCGCCAGCTCGCCAAGAAGCATCTTAATAAGCGTGGTCTTGCCCGCACCGTTTCGCCCGACAATACCGATGCGATCACCACGTTGAATGATGGTATTGACGCGTTTAATAACAGTTTGATCACCATAGTTAACGCTCGCGTCCTTAGCTTCGGCCACGAGTTTTCCGGAGACTGAACTTGCTCCCACATTGATATTGGCCTTGCCCGTCTGTTGCCGGCGAGCTGCTCGCTCCTCCCTCATCGCTTCGAGACGACGAACGCGTCCTTCGTTTCGTGTTCGTCGGGCTTTGATACCTTGGCGAATCCAAACTTCCTCTTGCGCAAGCTTTTTGTCGAACAGCGCGTTGGCTGTTTCCTCAGCGGCCAGCTGCTCTGCACGGTGTTTTAGGAAATCTTGATAGCTGCCCTCCCATACACTCAACATGCCACGGTCAAGCTCGCCGATACGATTGGCAATCGCCTGCAGAAAACGTCGGTCGTGGGTGATAAGAACAATGGCGCCGCGGAAAGACTGAAGCTGCTGCTCCAGCCAGACGATAGTGGGGATGTCTAAATGGTTGGTCGGCTCATCAAGCAGCAGTAAATCGGGTTCTGAGACAAGTGCGCGCGCGAGCGCAACACGGCGTCGCCAGCCACCGGATAAGTCAGCCAAATACTCGTCACCATCCAGTCCAAGCTGAGTGAGTGTCGTCTCGACACGATTTTGACTGCTCCAACCGTCGTTTGTTTCTAAGGCAAGTTGCACGGACGACAGTTCGTCGAGCGCGTTGGCATCACTTGAGGATAGCAGGGCTCTGTACTTAACGAGCAGTTCGCCCACCTTTGGTAAACCGCCTGCGACCCAGTCAAAGACAGATGTCTGACCGTCGAGTGGCAGTTCTTGCTCGAGTCTGGATAGTTTTACGCCGGGGTCGATCCATCGCTCCCCGTCGTCGAGTTGTTGTTCACCGGTGAGGACTTTGAACAGCGTTGTTTTACCGACACCATTTCGCCCAAGCAGCCCTAAACGCTCACCTTTGGAGATGGTGAGATTTAATTTATCGAGGAGTACCTGTGTGCCGAAATGTAACTCGGCATCGCTTAAACGTAAGAGCGCCATCAAACATCATCCTTGCTGAGGCCGTGAGTCTACTTTAGTACCCGATTCGCGTCTTGACTTTGTTAAACTATGCGCGCTGTTTTGGGGGGCTAGATGACTGCAGTAACTTCATATCGCGACGACGTGATAATCGGGCGCTGGTTGGCAATGTGTGCGGCCACAATTTTTGGCATGATTTTATTGGGCGGTGTCACTCGCCTCTCTGAGTCTGGCCTGTCTATGGTGGACTGGCGACCTATCATGGGTGTTATGCCGCCGCTGTCCACCGCTGATTGGGTTTATTTATTTGACCAGTACAAATTGTTTCCCGAGTACCAGCTCGTAAACAAAGGCATGTCGCT
>CAJXZI010000052.1 GCA_913063005.1 uncultured Halieaceae bacterium
AGAAGAACAAGAATTTGTGGATTCAATCAAAACAGATGTTTCTTGGTTAGGTTTCCAGTGGGCAGAGGAGCGTTATGCATTCTGTCGTTGATCTTGAAACTCTGTCAGCAGCCGGATGGTTCCTGACAAAGAGTTTCGGGTGGTGTCGTTACCCGCGAAAATGATGAGTAGCCAGGAGCCATCGAGATAATTCTGCGACAGCGGTTTGTTATCGAGCGTCGCATTAGCGATGACTGTGAGGAGATCTTGTCGCGGGTTTTTTATCCGATCCGCCATGACTCGCTCGCCATAGTTGAACATATCCTCGAGCATCCCCTTGAAGCGGAAGAGGAACATGGGTTCCGCCATGAACATACGCATGGGGTGCGTCAAGAATTGTGGTGCAAGCTCAAGGTAATGCATCCACTTGATGATGTTGGGTCGATCTTCTTCATCGACACCCAGCATCTCGCAGAGAGTGAACATGGGCAATTCAGTGGAGAAGAGTTTCGCGAAGTCAACCTCAGGGCCTTGCCGCTCCAGATTGTCCAGTAGCTCATCGATTTTGGCGCCCACGCGTTCTTTTAACGTTTCAACGTATTTAGGGAAGAAAAACTCGGATTGTTGGATGCGAAGATCGCGATGGATGTCGGCATCCAGGTTGATAAGCGAATTATGCGCGGCGTACATCAACCGATCGGCCTTGCCGCTTGGAGGGAGCACGGCCATGTTCATGCTGCCGCGCTGTGAAGAAAAGATATCGGGATTAAGCTCCACGTGCTTCACATCGTCGTAGCGCGATACCGACCAAAAACCTGAGGTTGGCTTACGTCCTTGTGTCCACATTACGGGCGACTCGTCGCGCATTCGCTTGTAATAATCAAACGGTTGTCCGCGCGTCCAAGCGTTCGTTGAACCCAGGTCAAAGCCTTTTAGGCGCTGGTAGATCTCCTGATAAACCGGGTCTACGGCGCCGGTGTCTACGAGAATATCGTCACTGACGGAGGGGTAGTGTTCAGGATTTTGTGGCTGGTTCATGAGTGCGCCTGCGTTATCTATTGTGACTTGGTCTCTGAAACAATCTTCGATGTCGACACTAGCTTAACGGCTGTGCCTATTCACTGTCTCGTCCAAGTTTACTCCATGTGATTGTGGTTTGGCTGAGATGTAATCATCACCAGAACACCATGGAATCATCACCTGAAGAGGCCCACAAGTAGGTGGCCAAGGTAGATACCCACAATACCCAGAACCCCGGCGAGTGCTGGAGGTGCGGGCAGGGGCAGCTTCAACAACGAAAACAACACACCGACCGCCACGCCAGTGAGTGTAGCCAGAACCATTTCGTTCATCGTTACTTACCTCTCTAATCTTGTTAAGGTTTTTCCACGGTGCTTCTTTACTGAAGATTAATAACACGAAAACGCGTCTTCACTAAAAAAGGGATTTGCCACGATAAATTTAGGAGGAGTTTATGTTCCGTAACGGAACTGAACGGGCGTTTACTCTGGTCATGCTTGCCAGTGGTTTCATTGCCCTTTGGGTTTCAGTTCTTGAAGTGCTTCAATGACGGTCGAGCGACGTCATGTCCAAATAGCGGTAGGTAACACCGATAGAGCAGTACCGGTAACGAAATACCGGCAGCGTTTTGGGCGCAAAGTTCAGCCTGAATGACGAACCATTAATAAAAACAACAGAGGGGGCAGCTAGCATGGGCAAGCAAGCAGACGTTCACGTAAAGATCCTAAATGCGGACTCAACCGGAGCGCTGATGCAGGTGTATGACGATTGGGCAGATCGCTATGAGCGCGAGTTGCTCGACGAGTGGGGGTACAGTAGCCCTCAAATGGCGGTTGCACTCCTTAAGCGCTACATCACTATCGAGGGTGCACGCGTCATGGATGCTGGCTGCGGCACGGGCTTAGTCGGCGTGCTCCTCAGGGAGGCAGGTGTCGGTCATTTATCCGGTGTTGATTACTCTGGGGGTATGCTCGAAAAAGCCGACGCAAAAGGTGTCTATAACAGCCTGGCTCAAATGGATCTCAACAAGGCGGTATCGGTCGAATCAGCTTCTTATGATGCTGTTACCTGTATTGGCACCTTTACATCGACGCATGTAGTGCCCGATGCAGTTCGAGAGCTTGTTCGACTGACCCGTTCTGGTGGTGTCGTGGTGTTTACCGTTCGCGATGACTACTGGGAAGCAACCGATTTTGTTGATCTTCTGACCGAGCTGCACACAAAGCGCTCAGTATGCATCGAAGAGATCCGAGTTGAGCCTTACATCCACTCAGAGGGGTCAGAATGTCGTTTTGTTGTTCTAAGAGTCCTCTAACCATTGATTGACCATGAGATTGGTTATGAACAGTTTCGCGGAGACTCTCTGCTGCTTTTTTTTGCACTTGCGCCAAAAGATTAACAAGCCGTTTTAAGTAAATAACATATTGTTATTTTGGGGTGAGGCACCGCGGGCTTATCATTCCGCGCTGAACTTCCAGCGGTAAAAGACTAATGAAACCAGAAACGATTGCTCTCCATGAGGGCTATGACGGCGATCCTGCGACAAATTCAGCGACCACGCCGATCTACCAAACAACCTCTTACACCTTTAATGACACGCAGCACGGCGCGGATTTATTCAACCTCGCTGTTCCTGGGAACATCTATTCGAGGATCATGAATCCTACGAACGCCGTGCTAGAGGCGCGGATGACGGCACTCGAGGGCGGCGTTGGAGCGCTCGCCGTAGCTTCGGGTATGGCCGCGATACGCTACGCGATTGAGGCCATCGCAGGTGTAGGTGACAACATTGTCTCTATCAGCCAGTTATACGGTGGCACTTACAATTTGTTTGCACACAGTTTTCCACGGCAGGGCATCGAGGTTCGCATGGTAGATGCGAATGATATTGCAAACGCCGACCACCTTTTTGACCGCAATACCAAGGCCGTGTTTTGCGAGTCTATTGGTAACCCAAAGGGAAACGTTGTCGATATTCAGGAGTGGGCTGATATCGCTCATAAACACGGGGTTCCGTTGATCGTTGATAACACGGTGGCAACGCCTCTCATTTGTAAGGTGTTTGATCACGGCGCAGATATTGCGATTCATTCGCTAACCAAATACGTCGGCGGGCACGGTACCACCATTGGTGGCGTGATCGTTGATTCAGGCAAGTTCGACTGGACGGCAGACCCCGAGCGCTTCGCGATAATGAATACGCCTGACCCTAGCTATCACGGCGTTATCTACACTGAGGCTCTCGGCGAGGCGGCGTTTATCGGTCGTTGTCGTGTTGTACCGCTACGTAATACGGGTGCTGCACTTGCCCCTCAAAGCGCCTTCCAGATCATGCAAGGCTTGGAAACCCTCGCCCTTCGCATGGAGCGTCACTGTGAAAACGCCACTGCTGTAGCGGCCTATCTGTCCTCGCATGATGCGGTCAGCTGGGTAAATTATGCGGGATTGGAAGATAGCCCCGAGGCTGAGCGATGCCAACGTATTTGTGGGGGGCGCGCTTCAGGCATCCTAAGCTTTGGTATCAAAGGCGGTGTCGAAGCCGGTGCTAAATTTATCGATGCACTTCAGATGGTGTTGCGATTGGTCAATATTGGGGATGCAAAATCGCTTGCGTGCCATCCAGCTTCCACCACACACCGACAGTTATCGGATGACGAACTCGCTAAGGCCGGAGTGAGCCATGACATGGTGCGTTTATCTGTAGGTATAGAGCATATCGATGACATCATCGCCGACGTCGAACAGGCGCTGAGCGCAAGTCAGGCGTAGGGGCTTTATATATAACAGTAGGCGCCCGAAAGTGGGCGCCGAAAAACCCAAGGACCCGTTTACAAGCTACCGGTTAAGAGGGTGGCGTGTGTTGATAGCAGGGCTATCAATCACCAGGCTTGATCCATCGGGCCAGGTTACAACCGCTTTTTCAACAGCTGCGGCACCGTCCAACCCAAACACCAAATCGCTTGATTGATCGGTGAGATAGCCCTCGCCGGCAATGAATTGGCGTAACTTCCTGGCGAAGTAAGCTTTGCGAATGACTGAGCGTCTCTAAGTCAGTGGATTTAGACCTGAGCAGTAGGGAGAGTGGCCATAGGAAAGTGGCGCGCCCACCAGGACTCGAACCTGGAACCTGCCGCTTAGAAGGCGGCTGCACTATCCGGTTGTGCTATGGGCGCGGAGGGCCGGAGTATGGCACAAACTGGCCTCGTTATTCCACGATATCGCGACCTTGACAGTCTTTTCCGGGCACAGGCTTCTCTGTCCAAATTTGCAGTAATTGCATAACACTCGTTGTTGCTGCAATGGCGAGGAGACAAGTAGACAGAACGACCGAGAGATCACGTTGAAGAGCGATTTCGACCAGAATCACGGCGATGGATACACAGTAAGCTGTCACCAACAGACGAGCGACATTTGGAGCGCGCGAGTCAGCTGCGCCCTCGTGCATCGAATGACTCAAACGAAAGCCGAGCCACAAGCCGATCACACATGCCATAAACCAAAGTGGGGTTGTTGCATCTGTCATGGTTAATATTTGCTCCCTTTGCGTGCGGGCCTATCGGATTTCGGTGACTTTATAAAATCGGGGCTATCCAGTCGAGCTATCCAGTCGAGCCAAACCTCGAGTAATGGCTCTGGGCTCAGTCTTTTGCTTGTAATATCGCGCGTGTTGCGGTGCGCAAAAGCGTATCGGCGTCCGCGTCCTCATCGAACGTATCGAGCATACGATTGTGCTGCAATGTGGCAATGCCGTGCGCAGTCGACCACATCAATGTCGCTGTCTTCAAGGAGTCACCAGCCGACTCGGGCTTATGTCGTTTTAGATAAAGGTCAATGGCTTCGTGCAAAACCTGAAAACCGGTTCGCTTGGCACGAGCCTCTGCGCGCCGGCTCTCGGTATCACCGTGGTCTTCCCACATCAGTCCAAAAAACGCCTTCTTATCCGTTGCATAGCGCAAATAGGCGGACCCAAGGGCGTCTAGATGGGCCAAAGTACCTTGCTCAACATCGGCTTGCGCCCGGGTTATGTAATCCATGATGCCCAAATGTGTGAGTTCTCTAACGGCAGTGAGAAGGGCGTCTTTGTGGGCGAAGTGCCGGTAGAGAGCGGGTGCACTTACGCCGACGCGCTTTGCTACTTGGGCGATGGTGATGTCATAGCTGCCAATACTTTCTATGAGTTCAGCAGCGGCAATGATGGCGCAATTGTGTAAGTCGCCATGGTGGTAGGGGGTAATCGACTGATTCATGCAAAGCTACCCCTTGCCGCTTTGAGTTCAGCACGTTCTATTCGATTATCCCGCGGCGCACCGAGTAGCACATAGGCGGGCGGGACCAAGTAGAACGAGATGATCGTCGATAACAATACGCCACCGGCAATGGCCATGGCAAAGGGCGGCCAGAACTGACTGCCTTCAAGAATCAACGGCAAGAACCCACCAAATGTCGTGAGCGTGGTGGAGATGATGTGCCTACTTGAGTCGAGCACCTCGTCGCGCATGGCTTCACGATCTCCGTTGGAGGCTGCTGGCGATTGCTGAAAAGACGTCAAAATGATGATGCAAGCGTTGATCGCCACACCGATCGAGCCGACGACGCCCACCAACGCCATGATGCCCAGTGGGTAACGGAACAGTGCTAACGCCAAAAAACTGAGGCCAAATGCACATACGACCACACCAAAAGCGAGACCGGTCAAGCGCCACGAGTTAAAGGTCAGCATAATGGTCGCCAGCAGCAGCGACATCACAAGACCCACAGGTCCAATAAGGTCGTCGACCACTTCGGATCGCTCGCCGCTATCGCCACCGAAGCTGTACCGGTAGCCATCGGGCAGGGCAATCGGATTGTCTTCTAACGATCGTCTCAGTAGTTTCAGCGCTTCTTCGGGCAGCACGCCTCTGGTTAAGAACGCTTGTACTTGGTTTATGCGCTCACCATCTCGCCGACCAATGGGCGCATCGTCGGGCACAATTGCCAGGCTACCGAGTGCTGCTAAAGGGATAAATCGGGGTTTGCCGGGCTCCCCGGGAATGGGGATCTGCAAACTCAGCAAACTTTCGCTATTTTGCCATGCCTCTCGCTCCAGTTTTGTCCGCACTCGCAGTTGCTCTGTATCCTCAATTACGGCGCCGCCGAAGCGACCACGCAAATATCCGTCAACTAAGGCCGCGATTTGGCTTCGCTCTAGGCCGAGCCTGCGAAGCTTTTCATCATCAAACTGGAACTCAACTTTCGGCGCGGCTGGGCTTATGGAAAGTTTGGTATGTGTAATATCAGGTAGCTCTTGTAAACGTTGCCTAAATTGCTCACCCAAGACTCGCAGTGTGTGGGTGTTGGGGCCGTAAAGTACCACCTCTAATGGCGCATCCACCGGTGGGCCTTGGTCAATGCCCAGGACCAATATTTGTGCTTGCGGGTACTTCCGATCAAAGTTTTCTTGCAATCGTCTAATCAGCGCATTGGTCTTGTTTTCATCGCGCGTAAGCACCATTCCCTCAGCCCAGCCCGGTGCATTTCGCTTGTTGGACCGCAGGTTGTAATAGAAGGCGGGTGGGCTCTCGCCAACGGACCAATCGACTCGGCGAATTAACGGCTCGGCTCTGAGATCTTCATCCAATTTTCTGACGAGCTCTAAGGTAGATTCAATGCCCGCACTTTTCGGCATCTCAACGCGGAGGTAGACCTGGTCACGATCCGTGCCCGGGAAGAATTGAGCGGTGAGCGTCGAAACACTGGCGAATCCAAGTAGCGGTACGGAAGCTGCGAGTAACACCGACGCAAGTGGATACTTCAACGACCAGTCGATCGATGAAGCGAAGACGTCACGCGTTTTGGTCAAGACAATACCCGATCGCCACCAAGTCGCTCTCTCGCTCATGGCTCCCGGTAAAAGCCGGCCACCCAGCGCAGGCGTCACCGTTAGCGCCAGCAAAAGGCTCATGACGAGCATGACGATAACGCAGGTCGCCATGCTACCGAGAAAGTCGCCCGAGGGACCCTGTAAAATGGCCATGGGCGTGAAAGCGAGTACAGTGGTGGCGGTGGCACTCACCAGAGGCACTGTCATTCGCTTGACGGCTTTCTCCATCGCCTCCTTCGCTTCATCGCCTTCCAAGAGATGCTTTCTTATCTCATCGGTGACGACGATCGATCCGTCCACTAATAGACCTAATGCAACAACAAGCCCGGTCATCGATAGCTGGTGTATCGGGACATCGAGGTAATTCAATACAAGCATCGATAGGAGGGTACAAAGAGGAAGACTCAACGCCACGATCAGGGCAGCTCGCCAGCCCAATGTTATGAAGAGCACGGCAACTACAATGGCGATGCCCGCGATAATGTTCTGAGCCACCCCTGCGAGACGTGCCTCGGTGTACCCACTTTGGTCGTAGGTGGTTTCAATCGTTAGACCATCAGCAGCGTTCGCCCTATATTCCTCGAGGAATTCATCGAACGTGGCGCTGTACCTATCAACCTGGTAACCCTCTTTCATCTCTACTGCCAGAAAGACAGACCGACGTCCGTTGGAGAGGGCAAGACGGGAGGGCGGGCTCGCTTCTGACTTAGTTACTGTCGCGATATCGCTGATTCGGATGCCGGTTAGGCTGTCTCGGTCGGACTTTACAAACGTTTCTCTGACCGCTTGAGCACTGTCAAAATCGCCAGCAACCTCAATCGTTAGCGAGTTGTTAGGGGCCGTCAGCTTTCCGGCGGGTGTTCGCGCGTCAGCGAGGGAAAGTGTTCTTGCTACATCATCAATCGATAAACCCAGCGTGCTCAACGCTACGCCATTAATTTCAACGCTGATTTCCTCGTCGGGCAGTCCGTAGTGCTTTACCCGTCGTGTCTGAGGCACCTTTCGCGCTGCGTCTGCAAATCGAAGCGCCTCTCTTCGGAGAAGCGATGGCGAGATGTCAACGCCCTCATCGGCACTGATAGAGATAATCTTTACGAAGGTTGTGAATAGGTCATCATCAAAAACAGGCTTAGATGTACCTTCGGGAAGGTCTGCCGCGACACGATCGATCTTCCCACGGAGTTCTGACCAGACACGTTTTATGTCCGCGCGCGATAAGTAGTAGTCGGCCTCGATAACAATGGTAGAAACACCGTTAACGGAACTCGCATCGAGCTCCTTAACATCTGGATGCTCTCGCAGCGCGTCTTCCAAGGGTTTCGTAACCAAACTCTCGACACGAGACGGACTTGCGCCCGGATAAAACGTTTGGACTGAAGCGACAAACGGTGTAATCGAAGGGTCTTCCTGTCTCCCTAGGCTGTTATAGGAGGTGACACCCACGACTATGATTGAGAGCACAAGTAAGGCTAGATACCGCCCATTTTCGTAAAGGCTTGTCGCAATCATCACCAACCCTCAGTTTACAACGCGGATTGCGGGCACAATGTCTACAGGAGAACCCGGGCTGAGTCGCTGCATGCCCGATGACACGACGTCGGTATCGGTTAACACAGTTCCTCTGACGAAGACGCGTTCCCCCTCGCTATAGACTACTTCGACACTCTCGCGCGCAGTAATGAGTTCTCCATCGGCATTTTCCTTCGTTACCAGAACGGTCCAAAGGCCTTTATCGCCCTCGAGTAGGGCGGTGAGCGGGAGCCAGCCACCGGTCTCGTTAATGCGTTCTTCGAATTCCAATGCAACGGTTTGACCCACGCGCAACGCCGTGTCGTCGGGTAGCGTCAATACAGCGAGAACAGTCAGCGTTTGGGGGTCCACATCAGCACCGATACTCCTTAGTCGAGCTGAGACTTTGTCTCTTCCCACATGAAGCGTGTAGGTCGCACCAATTTCCGCGAGATTAGCGAATTTGGGTGAAATACCTACGTGCGCCTCTCGCTCCCCGACTGAAACAAGCCGTAAGACAGGCACATTGGGGCCAATGATGCTGCCGGGTTCGGTAATTCTTTGTGAGACTACCGCGTCAAATGGTGCTCGTAACTCACTCTTTTCTATGACGATTTCTGCGTTACGAACACTTGCTTGAGTGGTTTCTAGTCGTGCTTGTGTGGCCTCAACGTTCAGACGCGCATCGTCCGCCTCACGTTGCGAAACCAATGACTGCGCGAGTAGGGAATTAACGCGCTGTAAGTTAAGTTTTGCGAGTTCGAGTTGCGCTGCAACCTCTTTTTCTTGCGCTTTTGCTAGAGCGAGGGCCGCACGCTGTTGTCGAATGTCTAAACGTCCGAGCAACTGGCCTGTCGTCACAAAGTCTCCTTCTTTCGCATCGAGTTTGGAAAGCACACCTGCGACTTCAAAGCCAATATTGCTATCAGAGGCGGCTTCTATGACACCCAAGAACCGAGTAGACGCGGCGTAACTGTTTTTCAGTTCAAAGCGTTCAACCGTAACAGGCATGGGTTTTGCCTCAGTTGCAATAGTTGGTTCAACGTTCGCTTCAATTGCATTAGAGCCAAAGATGACGATACCAGCAGCGCCGAGTGCGCTAAAAAGTGTAGTGAAGAAGAAACGCGGTGACATAATGATCCAATAAATGTTAACGGCATTAACTTAATGTTATCACCGTTAACATGTGTCTGCGATACCGATTAGTTTTTTTCTAAGTCAATGAGCGGAGACATTTCTCGCGTATTCACTTGCTTAGCCAGTGCGATTTCGAGACACTTTGCAGCCCTGCTCGAAAGCAGGCGTTATGGTGGCTCGAACGGTCCCCTCGCAGCGATAGATAGTGAACCCCGCCAGGCCCGGAAGGGAGCAACGGTAGTTATCGACTCGGGTGCCGAGGTGCGGCTGTTCGAGTCACCTCCAAATAACCGTCGGGCACACTATGAGTTATCAAGTTCTTGCACGAAAGTGGCGACCATCCAGCTTTTCACAAATGGTTGGGCAAGAGCACGTTGTTAAGGCACTCACCACGGCGCTAGAGTCAGAGCGACTGCACCACGCTTACCTGTTCACGGGTACGCGAGGTGTCGGTAAAACAACGGTTGCTCGACTGATAGCAAAAAGTCTTAATTGTGAACAGGGCGTGACCGCATCGCCGTGCGGTGTTTGTGCCAGTTGTGTTGAGATTGCCGAGGGTC
>CAJXZI010000053.1 GCA_913063005.1 uncultured Halieaceae bacterium
TGGCTTCGAGGACTTTGTCGTTCACGGCGGTGAGCAGGGGGCGAAGGACGCCGGCAAGTGGCGCCTCGAGGGCAAGGACTATCCGGTGAAGGACGGCGATGTGATCCACTTCCGCTTCAACGTCTAAGCCCGTCCCTTGACACAATGCGGGGGCGGGTTGAGAATCCGCGTCCCTTCTTGGCTACGTAGCTCAGCTGGTTAGAGCACGGCACTCATAATGCCGGGGTCCCCTGTTCGATCCAGGGCGTAGCCACCATCTTCCTAAGACGCGGCACGACTTAGGTCGAGATGCTTTCATCGATAAAGTTTGGGAGTGGAAAGCCGAGTCTGGGGGCACCATTACCCAACAACTGCGTCGACTTGGAGCTTCGGTCGACTGGACGCGCGAACGGTTTACGATGGACCCCGACTTATCCGCAGTCGTCAAAGAAGTGTTCGTCCGACTTTACAACGAAGGGCTAATCTATCGCGGCCAACGTCTCGTCAATTGGGATCCAAAATTACACACCGCGATCTCCGACCTCGAGGTCGTACAGGAGGAAGAATCGGGGTCACTGTGGCACTTACGTTACCCCGTTGCCGGCTCTGATGACGTTATTGTTGTTGCCACCACCCGCCCAGAGACAATGCTTGGCGATACTGCTGTGGCTGTTAATCCTGATGATGAGCGATACCAGCACCTCGTCGGTAAACGAATTGCGCTGCCACTGTGCAACCGGGAAATCCCAATCATTGCCGATGATTACGTTGATGCTGAGTTTGGATCAGGTTGCGTCAAGATCACTCCCGCACATGATTTCAATGATTACGCCATGGGTGAGCGTCACGACCTGCCAATGATCAACATTCTGACCGCAGACGCGCAGATTAATGACAACGCACCCGAAGCGTTCAGAGGGATGGACCGCTTTGACGCGCGCAAAGCCGTTGTGTCGGCCATGGACGACCTTGGCTTATTGGAAAAAATTGAAGATCACACCCTGAAAGTGCCGCGAGGGGATCGATCCGGTGTCATTATCGAACCTTGGCTGACACTTCAGTGGTACGTCGACGCAAAGAAACTTGCAGGCCCCGCGATCGAGGCGGTGGAGTCAGGCGCTATCGAGTTCGTACCAAAGCAGTGGGAAAACACCTATTTCGCGTGGATGCGGGATATCCAGGATTGGTGCATCAGCCGTCAGTTGTGGTGGGGACATCGCATACCCGCGTGGTACGACGAGGACGGCAATGTTTACGTTGGCGAGGACGAAGCCGCTGTAAGGCGTGACAACAAGCTCGCCGAAACCACAACGCTCCGACAAGATGATGATGTCCTGGACACGTGGTTTTCGTCCGCGCTTTGGACTTTTTCTACGCTGGGGTGGCCCGAAGAGACTGAAGAACTGGCAAAATTTCACCCCGCGTCAGTGCTCGTTACCGGCTTCGATATTATCTTCTTCTGGGTAGCCAGAATGATCATGATGACCCTTCACTTGAGAGGCGAAGTTCCCTTCAAGCAGGTCTATGTTCACGGTTTGGTGCGCGATGGTGAAGGGCAAAAAATGTCCAAGTCCAAAGGTAACGTACTTGACCCTATCGATCTGATTGACGGGATCGATCTCGAAGCGCTGGTAAGCAAACGCACCTCGAGCATGATGCAGCCCAAGCAGGCGCAGAAAGTTGAGAAGGCGACTCGCAAACAGTTCCCAGACGGCATCCCAGGCTACGGGACAGACGCCCTGCGCTTTACGTTCTATTCGCTTGCTTCCACCGGTCGCGACATCAAATTTGATCTAGGCCGAATGGAAGGATTCAGAAATTTCTGTAACAAGTTGTGGAATGCCTCACGCTACGTGTTGATGAATACCGAGACGTTTGAGGCGAACAGTGAGTCGGCCACCTATAGTCTCGCCGACCGATGGATCCGAAGCCGGCTGCAAACCGCGATCACTGAAACGAGTCGAAGTATCGAGCAATATCGCTTTGATCACGCTGCACAGACGCTCTATGACTTTGTCTGGAATGAGTACTGCGACTGGTATCTCGAGCTCTCTAAACCCGTACTCTGGAATGACGAAGCCTCCGCCACTGAAAAACAGGGAACGCTTCTGACGCTACTCGATGTCCTTGAAACGGTCCTACGATTGCTGCATCCAATGATGCCCTTCATTACCGAAGAAATTTGGCAGAACGTGGCGCCACGTCTCGGTCCACAGGGAGACACACTCATGCTTGCCGCATGGCCAAGTAGCGACACAACACAGCGCGATACCGAGGCAGAAAATGACATTGAGTGGCTCAAAACCGTTATATCTGCCGTCAGAACGATTCGAAGTGAGGCAAATATTGCCCCGGGCGAGACACTCGAGGTCCTGTTGGGCAACGCTACACCAAACGATGAGGCGAATCTCGAGAGGCATCGTCAGTCGCTTGAAAAGCTTGCAAAAGTGGCAAGCGCGCGAGTTTTGAAGGCGTCGGAAGAGCAACCGCCGGCGTTAACGGCGCTTGCGGGTACGCTTGAAGTCATGGTGCCTATGGCGGGAGTTGTCGACATCGATAAAGAATTGTCGAGACTTGATAAAGAGCTCGACAGACTGCTCGCAGATCAGGCGAGGACCTCGGCAAAACTTGCTAATAAAAACTTTGTCGATCGTGCACCGGAAGCTGTCGTAACCAAGGAAAAGCAAAAACTTGAAGAGTTGGAAACCGGCATTGCATCGATCGCAGCCCAAAAATCAAGGATTGAAGAGTTGCGTTAAGTGCTTGGCACTGTTATAGCTATGTAAACATAATAAATTATAAGCGGAGCATCTGATGGCAGATCGATGTATCGGCACCGTAAAGTGGTTTAACAATGCAAAGGGATTTGGCTTCATTACGATGCCTGATCGTACCGAAGATATCTTCGTCCACTTTCGTGCCATTGAAGGTGAGGGCTTTAAAAGTCTTGCTGAAGGTGAGGAAGTTGAGTTTGAGCTCGCTGAAGGGCCGAAGGGACTTCAAGCTGAGGCGGTAAAAAAACGCAGCTAAGCGCCTAATCAAGGCTCCGATCGTTGTGTTCTGAGGAGCCAAATTGGCAAACCTAAAACATATGAGATCAATTGCGGGTCTAGACGTGCCTTACGCCTCGCATCCTGCAGTCAGAGCCCTCAAACGACAGGGTTATGCCCCATCTATTCATGGAACAAAGCTCTGGGGCGCTAGCCAAGTCCTTATCGACTATTTGTCATCAAAGAGCACAACAAGCCCCAAAACCGTAATTGACGCAGGTTGTGGCTGGGGCCTTGCAGGTATCTGGTGCGCTAAGAAGTTCGATGCGGCAGTCGGGTCGCTCGATGCAGACCCAGACGTCATGCCGTATCTAGAACTGACGGCACAGCTTAACGATACCGCGGTCACCCCCATCGTCGGAAGATTCGAAGATTTAAACGCAGATATCTTGTCAGCCACCGACCTGCTGATCGGCGCCGACATCTGCTTTTGGGATGAATTGGTCGACCCTGTTGTCGCCATGATTTCTATGGCAATCGAAAGTGGGACTAAGCAAATTATCATCGCTGATCCTCAGCGCGCACCCTTCCTTAGCGTCTGCGAGCGAGTTCTTGAAGACTTTGGCGGGGAGCTTTTAGAGTGGCGAGCTGAAGGCACAAGAACGGCGGGCGCTCTACTAGTCATAGACAACGCTTAGCGACATATAGACTACCGCAACGTTTAAGGTTCCTTAGCGCAGATAACGGTAGCTGCCTACAACCTCGCTCTCTATCACCTCACCCTCGCTATCTAGCGATGGTCGAAAACGAATGTCTCTCAGGGCTTTACGGACTCGGTTAGGGTCAGATCCCTCTCCCCCTTCTGATTGCAGCGATAAATCTCGAGCTTTACCCTGCTTATTGACAGTAAATCGGTAAGTTGACGGATACGTATCAGGCTCCGCGCGTGAGGTAACCGCTCCCGTTAAATCCTGTGGTAGTGCCTGAGCGACACTAAACAATTCTGGGTGAGAGTCATGCAACTTCCGGTAAACATCCTTTGCCGCTCCGCGACGGCCGAAAAACCAACGCCAATCCGCGAGCGCCAACTCTAAATCAACTGGGTCCGCCTCTAGGGCAATGGCTTTTTCTAACATTCGCACACCCGACTGATAAGCGTTTCTCTCCAGCACCACGAGTTGCTCATCATAAAGTGAGCGGTCAGCTAAGAATTTCGGCGGTAGACCGTTGCGTGTCTGTCGATCCTCCACAAAGGGCTCCACCGCAAAGGCAATGAGATAAAGTAAATGCAACCGACGTTTAACGAGTGGCGCGCACCAGAGCGCAGACGCCGATTCGCCCTCACAACTACGTTCAATCACATCATTCAAATGACGCTCGAATCGAATAACCTTATTTTCATTAGCCAGCCAGTCTGACGTTGCGAATCCCGCCAATTCGTGATCAAAGTATTCCAGCGCGTATCCGAGACTTTCCTCAGTCCAATCGGCGACACCAAAGCCAGTGATTCTGTAACGATATTGCAACTGCTCTCCGAGGCTCTCGGTATCGCCCAAGCGTTTAAGCACGGCGATCCATTCAGAAAGTGCAATGACTTGCTTATCCGTTGTCAAACCCGCATTCAGCCGCAAGTTATGAAGACCTAGCTGAAACAGTCGTGCCGCGGACTCTGGCTGGCTCAATTTTACGGCGTTATGTGCGAGATCAATCCATTTTTGCCCGAGGGATTGATCGTATGCGCCAAGTCTGGATTGAAGTTCGAGGACTTCACGCACGCGTTTCTCGTGTGACAGGAGATCAGCGGAGTCAACAATCAAGTCGTCTTCAATACTGAGCCCGTCAACCTCCTCGACGTACATACCTATCGGTTGGGGCACAAGTACCGCGAAGGCTGGCGACGATTGCAGCCAACCCCAGAGAAGACAAGCCAGTAGCACGTTTTGATATTTCATTGCATGAATATAACGCAAAAAAAAGCCCGCACGGTGGCGGGCAAAAAAAACCTGGGCGTTGCAATTAAATCTTGAACGCCACAAAAGTATAAGTTGCCCTGGTATTAGTTCAAATTTATTATTGTCATCAAAAATATTCTTCAGAGTTATATCTTATGGATGTTAGCCAATTATCCCGTGTTGATCTTAACCTCCTTGTAGCCTTGCACGTCTTGCTTGAGGAGAAAAGCGTCTCTCGCGCGGCAGCGCGCCTTCACGTGACTCAGCCAGCGATGTCGAAAACATTGAACCGCTTACGTGAGACATTTGACGATCCGCTATTTGCTCGCAGCAAGCGAGGTATTCAACCTACCCCCAGAGCTGAAGCGCTTTCTGGTCAGCTGGTCAATGTCCTCAGCGATATTGAGTCACTCTTCGATGCGGGCGAGTTCAGTCCTAACGCCTTCCGCGGAGAAATAGTCATAGCAATCTCTGAGTATGTAGGGTTTACCCTACTCCCTTCGCTGACATCCCGGCTCGAGACCCGAGCACCAAAACTGAAATTACGAACCATTACCCGAGCCGAACATCAGCTCGATTTGTTAGCCGATGGATCATTAGACTTCGCCATTCAGCTAAGTCGCCCTTCTTACCCACGGGAGTTTCGACATCATGAACTTGCCAGTTCTCCACTCGCCGTATTTGTGAGAAGAGATCACCCACTTACAAAGCAGCCTATTGACGAGAGTAGTATCGGTCTATTTCCACAGATCAATCTGTATGTCGCCGATAGAAATGAAGTGGCAGAGGTCGATCAGTCCGCATCCGAGATTCTTGGAAGCGCAAAAGGCAGTCTGGAAACCTCCCACTTACTCACGGCATTTGAAATTTTGCGAAGCACTAACTACACGTTGGTGTGCCCGGCCTACATGGCGCGTAATGATGGTGCAACCAAAGATCTGGTGACGCTACCCATTCCTGAACACCTTGGAAGGACGATCGAATACTCGCTGGTGGCACATCACCGGACAGAGCGTTCACCCATTCATCAATGGTTTTGGAACGAGGTTATTGATGCGGTGAGAGCCCTTCGCGTACGTACGGTACATCGGGGTTAATCATCACCCTATTTCGCCGCAGCTGTGCCATAATCCGCGCCGATTTCTCCGGAGTCCAGCATGGGTAAAAAAGCCAGACCGCCAATTCCGCTGCTAAGCGGTAAAATCATTGAGACCCATTGCCATCTTGACTATTTGAGCGGTGATGAACTGGTTAACACCATCAGCAAGTCCCGTGATGTGGGTGTTGATAAAATCATTACAATTGCCGTGTCAGAGGACAATCAAGCGATTGTGCGCGAGATCGCGGACTCGGATCCGAATGTTTGGTGCACGCAAGGCCTCCATCCCCACGAGGCTACTTCTTGGAGTGGCGATTTCGGTGAGGACCTCCGCTCACATGCAGCGCACCCAAAAGTGCTTGCAATCGGCGAAATTGGGCTTGATTACTATTACGAACATGCAGACGCCAAAACCCAAATTGCGGCCTTTGAGGGGCAGCTCGATGTTGCCATTGAGCACAACAAACCGGTTGTTATTCATACCCGCGAGGCAGAGCAAGACACCAAGACCGTGCTCTCGAGTGTGAGAACCTCACTGAGCAAAAAAGGGGTAATCCACAGCTTCACCAGTAGCCTTGACCTCGCCGAGTTTTGTCTTGGCGAGGGCTTTTATCTCGGCTTCAATGGAATCGCCACCTTCAAAAACGCGGAAAATGTTCGCGAGGTGATCCGCGCGACGCCGATCGAGCGCATACTTCTCGAGACAGACGCCCCCTACCTTACGCCCGTGCCTTACCGGGGAGTCCCCAATGCCCCGTTTTATCTCCCTTTTATCGCGCAAACGGTGGCTGATCTTAAGAATGTAAGCGTAGAAGAACTACTGTCAGTGACCTACCAGAATAGTCTGGACTGCTTTTTTTAAGATTTACTATGACCTTTGATATCGGACAACGGTGGATCAGCCATGCTGATCTTGAGCTCGGCTTGGGAATTTGTGTTGAGGTCGATGCGCGTCGCGTCACCTTGCTTTATCCGTCGGCCGAAGAGGAGCGGACTTACGCACTCGATCGCGCGCCGCTCACGCGCTACGAGCTTAAAGCTGGTGATAAGTTGACCCATATCGATGGACGCACACTCGAAGTGACAGACGTCTGCCCTTTGGGCAATACGCTAAGCTATGAAGCCGTTGAACCAGAGAGTGGTGAGACATTCTCGGTACACGAACAATTCATCGCGCCCGAGGTCTCTGTCAATACGCCTCAAGATCGACTCCTAAACAACCAGCTGGATAAAATCGGCGATTTCCAACTGCGCTTTGAGACGCTTACGGAGCGTGCTCGTTTTCAAGCGAGTAACACCTCGGGACTTATAGGCGCGAGAACCTCACTGCTTTCTCACCAGCTATTTGTCGCAAGTGAAGTAGGTCGTCGCTTGGCCCCGCGGGTGCTTCTCGCCGATGAGGTGGGCTTAGGCAAGACTATTGAAGCGGGACTCATACTCTCGCAGCAGTTTCTCCGGGGCCGCGCACAGCGTGTTTTTGTAGCTGTCCCCGATCCACTGTTGCACCAATGGCTGGTCGAGATGTTGCGACGCTTCAATCTGCAGTTTGCTATCTACGATGACGCGCGCTTTGAAGCCGAGGAAGCCGCTTTTGACTTTGGCAACGATCAACTTGTGCTGTCACCTTGGTCCTTCATTAAGCACAACGACACAGCGCGCATGCTTTTACTCGATTCTGATTGGGACTTTGTCATTATTGACGAGGCGCACCATCTCAACTTAGGTGAAGACGCCCAAGATGAACTCGACGCCGCCTTGACCCAACTCTCACGAATCAGCCGTGGCTTACTGTTACTTACAGCCACGCCTGGTCAGTCTGGCATCGATAGTCACTTCTCACGACTACAATTGCTCGACCCTGATCGTTTCTCAGATCTCGACGAATTCACCAAAGAGCAGCGTCAATTCGAGCAAACCTACGAACTCATTGAAAGGCTGCGCGCTGGAGAGGATGTCCCCAGTCTACCCGCAGGTATTGACCCAACGATGTCTGCTGATGACATCGTCCAGTCGCTGGTCGATCAATACGGGACTGGACGCGTACTATTTCGAAATTCGCGCAAGTCGGTATCAGGGTTCCCGCAGCGCATATTGCATCGGTACGAGCTTCCTCAGGATGATGCGGCCGTCTCTGTCGCTGATAGCCACAGAACAAAATGGCTTGCGACCCTTTTAAAGAATCTCAAATCTCAAAAAGTGCTTGTCATTTGTCGAGATAAAATCACCGCGATGGAACTAGAGCACTACCTGCATTTACAAGCAGGAATTCGCTGTGCGTCCTTCCACGAGGGTCTGTCGCTGCTAGAGCGAGATCGTGCCGCAGCCTACTTTGCGGATGAGGAAAGTGGTGCTCGAGCCCTAATCTGCTCAGAGATTGGCAGTGAAGGAAGAAATTTCCAATTTAGCCAGCATCTCGTGTGCTTCGACTTACCACACCACCCCGACTTACTCGAACAACGCATAGGACGGCTAGATCGTATTGGCCAACGTGGCGACGTGAATATTCATGTCCCTATTGCAGCGGATACCGTTGAATCGGTCCGTTTCACGTGGTTCCACGAGGGTCTTAATAGCTTTGAGAGCAGCTGCTCCATTGGCCACCTCGTCTACGACGAATTGGGTGAAGAGTTGCGAGCCAGCGAGGAAAACGGACAGCTTGCCCCAGAGCTGCTAGAGCGGACCGTGGCGCTCAGAGACCACCTCAATAAGCAAATTGATCGAGGCCGCGATCGATTGCTTGAGCTTACCTCGCACAAACCAGATCTCGCTCAAGCATTGATAAGCGAAATCGAGAACAACGTAAGAACTGATGAGTTGCGCAAATTTACTGACAACTTGTTCGACAGGCTCGGCATTCATACGGAAGAAGGGTCGGAGAATAGCTTAATCCTCAAACCTTCAGAAAATTTGGTTACAGGCGAATTGCCTTTCCTGGATGATGGAGGAATTACCTGCACCTTCGATCGCGACACAGCGCTTGCCAGAGACGATCTCCATTTCCTCACTTGGGAGCATCCGCTGGTGAAGGAAACCATCGACATCGTCTACAACTCGGAGCTCGGCAACGCGTCGGTCGCTATGATCAAAGCCAAAAGCATTAAGCCAGGCACCGTTATGGTCGAGACCCTGCACACCGCTGACTGCCCTGCTCCCAAACGACTTGAGATCGGTCGCTACCTCGACCAAGCGCCATTGCGATCGCTCATCACGCTCGATGGTCGCGACCTCGGCAAGGCAATCTCCTGCGATAACTTAACCAAACTCATCAAACCCGTGAGTATCACGCAAAGTGCGGGTGTCATCCGAGAACTGCGACCCAAACTCGTTGCCGCCCTAACTGAATTGGATAAGCGCGCTGAAGCACACGTGAGAAGCCTGCAGCAGAACGCAAAAACAGCTGCTGACAATTCACTCAGTGCTGAAGCGCAGCGATTACGCTCGCTAGGTGAACGCAATGGTTCTGTCAGAGAAGATGAAATCCAGGCAATGGAGCGTCTGCTAGCGGAAACCAGCGAGGCTGTTGCACGAGCCGAGGCACGCCTGCAAGGCATCCGCGTAGTCGTCGCTACCTAGGTCAACCTCGCGTCTTCCGATCCGCTCTAACTTCAGCTGATTGACCCAGCGCCTAAGGATGTTCTCTCCGAGATCAAACTGGCCACAGACATCGAATACCGTGTAGCCCTGAGCGGGCACCCGGCTTGCTGCATCGCATATGAAGTCAGGGGGGAAGATCTGCTCGTTTTCTTCTGAACACGTCTCACTTGCTAGCAGACTACCACCAAAAAGTGTCCAACGTCAGTGGACAACTGCAAGGCGAAACTCGAGAGTTATAACCCATGTCCACAGATTTAAGACTTCAAGCCTAAGACCTAAGAGCTGAGCCTTGAGATCTAAGTCCTAAGTCCTAAGTCCTAAGTCCTAAGTCCTAAGTCCTAAGTCCTAAGTCCT
>CAJXZI010000054.1 GCA_913063005.1 uncultured Halieaceae bacterium
TGATCACTCTTCTCGTTCGTCAGCCGAATCAGCGTTGCGAACCATCGACATCGAGATGCGAGCCATTGCCACGCTGAAATCGCGTATCGATGATGCGTTCTCTGAAGCCGTCGATATTCTTGCCGCAGTTGATGGCAGAGTTATCGTCAGCGGCATGGGCAAGAGTGGCCATATTGGAAACAAAATAGCGGCAACGCTCGCGAGCACCGGCACGCCGGCACAGTTTGTTCACCCCGCTGAAGCTTGCCATGGGGATATGGGCATGATTACCCGCAGTGATGCGGCGTTGCTAATGTCCAACAGCGGCACCACAAGTGAAATAACGGCCCTGCTTCCAATGCTCAAACGGTTGGGAATACCCGTCGTAGCCATGACCGGCAATCCGAGTTCTGTTCTCGCATCGGCTGCTGATGTTCACTTAGATATAGGTGTTGAGGAAGAGGCCTGCCCGCATGATCTCGCGCCTACTGCAAGCACTACTGCCAATCTCGTCATGGGCGATGCGTTAGCCGTCGCACTTTTGGAGCACAAGGGGTTTACCGCGGAGGATTTCGCTTTCACCCACCCGGGTGGCGCTCTCGGACGCCGTTTGCTGACACGGGTCTCCGATCTTCAGGTGAGTGGCGCCGACGTTCCGCGCGTAGCTCCGTCAACCTCCTTGGCTGACGCACTTATGGTGATCTCCGCTAAAGGGCTGGGGATGTCGACTGTCACCGACAACGACAACACCCTGCTCGGCATCTTCACGGATGGAGACTTACGAAGAGCGTTAGAGCAAGGGCATGATTTAAGCACTACGGAAGTTGGAACTGTCATGTCACCTGGTGCAAAGACTATCGCCGGCGACGCACTCGCCGCTGAAGCGGTAACACGCATGGAGACAGACGGTATTTCTGCCCTCGTAGTCACCGACGAAGTCGGTGCTGTGACAGGTGTCATCCACCTGCTTGCACTTTTGAGGGCGGGGATCGTATGAGCCAAAACATCACAGTGAAGCTTTTGGTTCTGGATGTCGACGGGGTCATGAGCGATGGCAAGGTCACCTATACCAGTGACGGCTCGGAGCTAAAATCTTTCAACATCAAAGATGGCGTCGGCATCAAACGTATTCAAAAGGCGGGCGTTCAAACCGCCATCATTACAGGCCGTGTATCCCCCATGGTAGAGCGCAGGGCTTCTGAGCTTGGCATCCACCACCTTATTCAAGGACGAGAGGACAAACTGGCCGCTTTAAAAGAGCTACTGGTCTCAGTATCGATTGATCTTGAGGAAGTCGCCTACATGGGCGATGACTTACCCGACATCGAGGCGATCGCCAGTGTCGGTATTGGTGCCTGCCCGGCTGATGCAGTACCAGCGGTCCGAGCACAAGCTGATTGGATTGCATCACTTAACGGTGGCGACGGCTGTGTTCGTGAGTTCTGTGACCATATTTTGGATGTTGTAACCGCATGAGATGGAGCATCCCAGGAGCTGTTATCGGCGTCATAGCGGTGCTCACTATTTTTGCCCGTCTTGAGAGTGAGGCCCCAACGAGCTTAGAGGCGAGAAAGCTCGTCGCCACTGAACTCAATCAGTTAGAGCTGACTCGATACGACGATCAAGGTCGAAAACTTGAAGTCAGTCGTGCGGATCATGCAGTGCAATTAGAGGGTGAATCGGAATTATTGCTCGGCGGACTCCATGTAGAACGCGAAGACGAGCAAGGTGTGCGCTGGCAACTCGATGCACCACGTGGCTTGTCAAACACACATGATGACACGTTGGTGCTGTCCGGTGGCGTGACCGTGACTCGCGGAATCGACGTTACGCTAGAAACCGAACAACTCAGGATTGACGCGGTAAGCAGTGTAGCCCAGTCCACATCTCAAGCTACACTCACGAGCGAGCGCGGTGTCACAACAGGATCACGTCTCCAAATCGATTTCCGCGGCGGCAGTGCAGCGATATTAGGCAGCGTGAAATCCAACTTCAATAAAGGAACGAGCGGCAAGTGAATGTGATGGTCCAACAGAGCAGACGATTGCTCGCAGAAGTGATGGCGCTCACGCTACTCGCAAGCTACACGACAATTGCCGTCGCAAACGACGCCGATCAGCCGATTGAGATATCGGCAGATCAGGTAACGCGCGAGGAACCATCGGGATTGACAACCTATCGCGGCTCGGTCGAGCTCAGGCAAGGATCGTTAGAGATCAAGTCAGACAGCTTGGTGTTTTCGTTCGATGACAACGGTGCCTCAGTCATTACCGCCGAAGGCTCGCCTGCCACGCTTGAGCAGACGCCGACTAACAGCACAACACCCATTAATGCGCAGGCCAATGCCATTGAATATCAGGAGACAACTGATCGCATACGATTGATCGGTGATGCGCGGATTCTTCAAGACGGTGCCATTATCGAAGGCAGCCTAATTGAATACATTGTCAGCTCACAGCGTGTGATTGCCGCTGGGTCCCCCAGTGGTAATAAGCCTCAACGGGTAAAAGTGACCATCCCACCCAACTCTCTCAGGGAGGGCTCGGGTCTCAGGGAGAGCCCAGATCGTGACTGAGGTGCTGACTGCACATGGCCTAGCCAAGTCCTACCGTGGGCGCCGAGTAGTAAACGGCATGTCGATGTCGGTCAACGCGGGAGAAATCATCGGGCTTCTTGGCCCTAATGGTGCGGGAAAGACAACGTGTTTCTATTTAATGGTTGGCCTCGTTGCTAGTGATGAGGGACGCATCACACTGTGTGGGAGTGATGTTACATCGCTCCCGATCCACCTGCGGGCAAGACAAGGCTTAGGCTACCTGCCGCAGGAAGCGTCAATTTTTCGAAGGTTGTCTGTCGAGGACAATCTGATGGCCATCATCGAAACACGTGACGATCTTGATGCCGGCGAGCAACAAGCGCTCTGCGACGAACTTTTACGAGAGTTTCACATCACGCACTTGCGCAGCTCTCTTGGCCAAAGCCTTTCAGGTGGGGAAAGACGGCGTGTTGAAATAGCGCGTGCGCTCGCCACAGACCCTAAAGTGATTTTACTCGACGAGCCTTTTGCCGGCGTCGACCCCATCTCAATCTCGGATATCAAGGCGATTATTACCCACCTCCGGGATCGTGGTCTGGGCGTGTTGATTACCGATCACAATGTGCGTGAAACCCTCGATATTTGCGAGCGAGCCTACATCGTGAGTGAGGGAAGTGTCATCGCAGAGGGAGATGCACAGAGCATTTTAGAGGACGCTAAAGTCCGCAAAGTCTACCTAGGCCAAGACTTCAGACTGTAACCACCACCCCTAGTTTCTAAGCTAGCCGGATTTAAGCAAAAGGCGGGCCATAGGTTTGCCTTTGTGGAAATGAAAGCGCTACACTGACTCTCCAATAGCTGCTTAAAGAGATCAATGAAGCAAGCGCTGCAGTTAAAGCTCGGTCAACAACTCACGCTGACACCTCAGCTGCAGCAAGCTATTAAGCTCCTCCAACTCAGTACATTAGATCTCCAGCAAGCCATTACCGAGACGCTTGAGAGCAATCCGCTTCTTGCCGAAGAGGAGACTGGAAACGAAGCGTCACTCGGCACCGATATCAAGGAACAGGTCGATTTCTCGGAGACGACCTCCGAAGATTTACCCGGAACCGAACTCCAAGTCGACGCGGCCTGGGAAGACGTTATGCCCTCCTCCGCACCGGCGGCGACAACACCAGGAGCGGGAGGCGAGGAGATCAATTTTGCAGATCGCGACTCGCTCCCTGAGACGTTGCAGTCCCATCTCCTTTGGCAACTGAATCTCACACGCTTCTCGGAAACGGATCGCACGATTGCTCTCGCGTTTATCGATTCAGTCGACGAAGACGGAAGGCTAACTCAGACGGCGGAGCAAATATTTGAAGGACTTCGAATCGATGACTTGGAGTTTGAAGAGGTCATGGCTGTACTGCACAGACTGCAGCACTTCGAGCCAACGGGTGTGTTTGCAACCGACCTACAAGAGTGCCTGTTAATCCAGTTGAGACAAATGTCAGAGGACACGCCTCATCGAGACACAGCAGGCATGATGGTTCGACGACACATTGAACAAATCCCAGTCGCTGAGCCCAAAAATCTGGCGCGTCGCATGCGAACAACGCCTGAGGACATTGTCGGCGCCCTCAATTTGATTCGCTCTCTCAACCCTACCCCGGGCGCATCGGTTGAAACGTCAGCGACGGAATACATCGTCCCCGATGTCTTTGTTAAGCGTGTAGAAGGAAAGTGGCGGGTGGAGCTAAATCCCGACATTGCGCCAAAGCTTCGCATCAACCACCACTACGCAGACTTACTAAATGCCGGGACGAGTTCCGATCGCGATTATGCACGGAACAACGTACAAGAGGCTAAGTGGTTTATTAAGAGCTTGCTCAGCCGAAATGAAACGCTTTTAAAGGTTGCCTCTTCAATTGTGCATCACCAGCGCGCCTTCCTTGATCACGGTGACGAGGCGATGCGGCCTTTGATCTTGGCAGATATCGCGGGCGAGGTTGACCTCCACGAGTCAACGGTCTCACGCGCAACGACCAAGAAGTACATGCATACCCCGCGTGGTATTTATGAGCTGAAATACTTCTTCTCAAGCCATGTTGCGACTACTGAGGGCGGCGAATGCTCATCAACAGCCATCAAAGCGCTCATAAAACGAATTATAGGCGGTGAGAACCCACAAAAGCCCTTGAGTGATGCAAAGCTTTGCACGCTGCTTGCCGACGAAGGCGTGGTTGTTGCTAGGCGCACCGTCGCAAAATATCGAGAACAAATGAATATAGGCCCCTCAAACGAAAGGAAGCGGTATATCTAATCGGACATCAAATCACAGGAGAAACATCATGCGAGTGACTATTAGTGGACACCATGTCGAAGTAACAGATGGCTTGAGAGAGCACATTTCGAAGAAGCTTCGAAGAGTTCAGCGGCATTGCGACACCATCGATCATATCGAGTTTGTGCTGGTCGTAGAGCGCGCCAAACACAAAGCTGAAGCAAACCTCCATCTAGCTGGCGCCGACTTTTTTGCCGCAGAAACACTCTCAGATATGTATCCTGCGATCGATGCCGTTATCGACAAATTGGATCGCCAGGTGACCGATCACAAGCGCAAGCAGCGGACGCACTGAACTTCGGCGGCTCTTGTTACGGTTTTAGATCGTTTGCGATAGTTTGCGAAGCGATGATGTGGATTCGGGGCTCTAGCCTCGAGTAGACTCTTCGACTACGGGCGTTGATCCCACCGAAGGCTAGGTATAAATCTAGAGAGCACGTCTCTATGATTTCCACGATAGAGACGAGAGAGCCCCTGATTGGGGTAGGAAAGTAATAATTTCGTCATGCGTATTATTATCGTAAGCGGCAGTTCAGGGTCAGGTAAGAGTTCGGCGCTGAATCAGTTCGAAGACATGGGTTTTTATTGCGTTGATAATTTACCCGTAACGCTTCTAGACGCCCTGATAACACATTTCTCTCAGTCCCAGCCGTCGGTCTACAACGGATTGGCTATTTGCATTGACATTCGCACGGAAGACGAGGGCATCACTGATCTTCGCGAATTTCTCAAATCACTTCGCGAGCGCGTGGCGTTTGAGCTCGTCTTCTTTGACGCACACGAGCAAGCACTCAGCAAACGCTTCAACGAAACCCGCCGCAAGCACCCCTTAAGCGAGGATGGACTGCCCTTAACCCATGCACTCGCTGTCGAACGGATCATTTTGGAGCCGCTCATCTCCGCGGCAGATTTGATCATCGACACCTCAGAGATGACGCCGTATAAACAACGTGAGGTCATCGAAGAGCGATTTGGTACTGTGCGATCTAGCATGGCCATCAGCGTCGAATCGTTTGGCTTCAAAAAAGGCGCTCCGCTGAATGCCGATATTGTTCTGGACATGCGGATGTTAGCGAACCCCCACTGGGAGCCTGAGCTACGCCCGCATACCGGCCAAGCACCACAGGTAAAACAGTTTATCGAGGCTCACCCTGAGACTGAGTCTGTGGCCAAAGACGTAATTAGTATGCTGTTGAATTGGGTGCCCCTTTATCAGAGAAGTCAGCGTGCCTATCTAACCATCGCTATAGGTTGCACGGGCGGTAAGCATCGGTCGGTTTATATGACCGAACGTGTTGGGGAAGAACTCGCCAAACACTTCGAGGGTGTCTCCGTGAGTCACAGGGATATGCCCAGAGACTAAGCGCGGTAAGATCTGGTATTTGTTCGCACGGGTCACTTCGCCGAAAAGGCGACAGCGATGTTACCCTTGCGCGCATTCGGGAGGATCTTAAATGGTCGATATCAGCGCACAGGCAAGCCCCGCAGTGACTCGTGTCGCTGATGCATTGCGTTCGGGTGCCCTACCTGATGCTGCGTCGTACCTTCCAGATATGTCTCCGGGTGATATTGCCTACCTCATCAGCGCTTCCCCCCCGGCTACTCGAGAAGAGCTTTGGTCGCTACTTGATCATGAGCAGGAAGCCGACGTAATCAATGAGCTTCCCGACGACATCAGAAACACGTTTTTAGCAGACCTCCAACCTGAGGCCGTTGCCGAAATTATCGTGCAACTCGATGACGATGACGTTGCCGATATTCTGCATGAATTGCCACAAGCAGATACCGATCGAATTTTAGACTCGCTGACAATAGATGATCGCGAGCGTTTCGAGACAGCGCTCAGTTACCCGGATGACGTCGCAGGTGGCTTGATGAGCACGGATACCTTGACCATCAGGCCAGACCTCACGATGGACGTGGTACTTCGTTACCTTCGGCGGCATACGCGCTTGCCTGAGAATACCGACAGCCTAATCGTGGTGAGCCGCGAGGATAAGTACGTGGGGCTACTTCCGGTGCGGACCTTGCTCGTGTCAGATCCCTCAGCCTCGGTTCGAGAAATGATGAAGACTGAGCGTGAACCACTCGACGCCATGACTTCTGCCGATGAGGTAGCGCGACGCTTCGAACGAAACGACTGGATTTCAACACCTGTAGTTGATCCGGAAGGCAAGCTAATAGGCCGAATTACAATTGACGACGTAGTCGATGTCATCCGAGAACAGGCAGACCACAGCCTCGCCGTAATGGCCGGCTTGGGTGATGGCGATGCCTTTACGCCAGTGTTAAAAACAGCGCCACAACGCGCCGTATGGTTGGCAGTTAATCTATTGACTGCCATTTTGGCCGCATCAGTCATTGGTTTATTCCAAGCAACGATCGAGAAAGTCGTTGCGCTCGCCGTGCTCATGCCTATCGTTGCATCAATGGGTGGGATCGCAGGCACTCAGAGTCTTACAGTGCTTATTCGTGCCATGGCGATGGGTCAAATTAACGATCGCACAGAGCTCTGGTTGGTACGCCGCGAGGTGCTCGTATCCGCACTCAATGGTATTATTTGGGCGCTTGTCATGGCGATGGCAACGACTTACTGGTTCGGTGACAGCACACTGGGCATTATCATTGCGTTTGCCATTATCGTGAATCTACTCACGGCCGGTATCGCTGGTGCCTCATTACCATTGATGTTGGAGCGACTCAAAATTGATCCTGCGCTCGCAGGCGGCGTCATTCTCACAACTGTCACCGATGTTGTCGGCTTCTGGGCCTTCCTGGGTCTAGCCGCATACTTATACGGCGGTTAATGGACGTAACACGATGAACGACGATGAAATGTTGTACACCGATGACGAGCTCCTGCCCGAGAGCAAAAGCGCGCGCAAAAGGCAAATGCACGCCCTGCAGAATCTGGGTGAACAGCTTGTAGCACTGACCGCCGCGCAGCTCGCAAAATTAGACCTCGATAATGAAGCCTTGCTCGAAGCCGTGACCCTGGCGCAACGTATTAATCATCACAGCGGAAAGCGTCGCCAAATGCAGTACATCGGAAAACTCATGCGCTCTGCAGACGCCGAACGAATCTCACAAGCACTGGAAGCACTTCACGAGGGAAGTCGCAAAGAAAAAGCGCGAGAACACATGATCGAGGCTGCCCGTGACGCACTGATCGCTCGCGGTGACGACGCACTGTCAGAAGTTCTTACCGTTTGGCCTAAAGCGGACCGGCAAATGCTAAGGCAGCTGAGTCGCAGTGCCGTCGATGAACGAAAGAAGGCGCTACCCCCGTCGTCTGCGCGGAAGCTATTCCGCTATTTGCGATCGCTGCCCGACACTGGCGCTGATGACTGATCCTGATCGGTTTTCCCCATCTTCTCCGCAGCTCTTCGTGCGTCAAATACCCTAATAAATTTTACCTCAGGCGTGTTTAGCGGACCCGTAACCGAGTAAACACCACTGGATAAGCGCGTAACTTGATCCTCAAATACGCGGCTCGCGAGATAGGCACCAGCGGCAATGGGCAAGCCACCGGCCAATGCCGCCACCCACGGAATATTCTCCACCAGCGGTAGTGTAACGGTTAGCTCAGCGTCAATGATTTCTCGCGCAACATCGAAATCACCACCAAGATCGAGGCTACCTCCGCCGTTTCTGATAGCAAATTTGTTGATCACAATTCGCTGTCCTTCGAGAGAAAGATCCCCGGTTGCCTTATCGAAGGTTAGCCCGGGATCAAATAGCTGATTCACATTGGCGCGTTGCACCAAACCCGCAAGATTGAAGATACTAATAAAGCGGAGTGGCCCTGTTGCCTGCGCTGATACTGGCAGGAATGAGCCATTGTTCAATTCAAGTTTGGCGTTACCTTTGACCTTGGCCAAGGTGATGTCCATCGGAGAACCACCCCATGAGAGCTCGCTGGTAAGCGTTCCGGAGGCGAAGTTCACTACTGAATCTGTGTTAACTCTGGAAAGTGTCGAATCGGAATTCCCCAACTGAAGGTTAATTGAGGCCGTCGTTGAGGGCGTGTTGCCACGAGCCCACACGAATTGATTCCCTTCAGCAAACGTCACACCGTCGATAACACCGCTAAGCTTGGTCAAGCTAATAGCTTCAGCGGTGGCATCGAGCTCAAAGCCGATCGAGCCTAAGCTTTCTCCCTCATACAAAAGAGCATCAATCTCGGCTGAGATATGCGGCAAGTCTGCTGCCATAGCTTGCACTGCGATCGTTTCATCAGCCTTTCCTTCAGCACGATCATCCGACTCGCGCACTAGCGAAGCGCTGTTGACCTCAGTCAGATGATCCAAATCAATGCTGTCGAGCTTTACAGAAAGCAGGTTGGTGCTACGACTGTACGCAGCCGTGCCAGAAACAAAATCACTGACCAAAGCCACATCGAGATCATCTCCGTTGAATCGTCCATTCGTTCTCGCGTCGACTAACTGACTTTGCCCCAAAATCAGTCGATCAATCTCAAAATCACTCCATTGAGTCGTGAAGCCACTCCCGCTATCAGCCAAGTCCAAATGGGCGATGGCGCCAGCCCAAGCCGATAGATCGAGTTCAGCGAGCTGTCCATTGATCTCAAATGTATTGGGTGGCAACACCGAGGAGACTCCAAACCGGTCGTCTGAATCAGCACCAACATGCGCAATCGCCGACCACCCCTCGGCTTTGAGAACCCCATACCCTCTTAGATCATTGCCATAGCTGACATTCACCTCAGGTGCGGCCGACAGTTCAAGATCAAGACTTAAAGACTGGGCTATATCTTTGGCTTTTCCGAAGGGCGCTGGCATCGAACTCTCAAGTCCAACTAAGTCGGACGTTACGCTTAGGAGAACGCCGTCTCCGGCTTGAAACGCAACAGAAAAGTCCGCCCCCCCGGAAATCAAGCTGGCTGGCAGGTCCAAATCCACCATGCTTGCAAGCGTTGAGGCCGAAAGGTTTGCTCGTGTTAATAACGAAAATCCCACAGCGGATAGACCCAAATCAACAGCCTTCGGGTCTAAATCAAGCGTGATATTGTCGCCAAAAACGTTACCGAACAGGGTTCCACCCGAAATCCCTTGAGGGTAGTGATAAACAATATCTCCCGATAACTCAGTTACCGTAAGGG
>CAJXZI010000055.1 GCA_913063005.1 uncultured Halieaceae bacterium
GGTTATCGCACTTTCCTCGTGCCTCGATCGCAGTACGACATCGAAGACACCTGGGACGTAATGGGGCTACAGGGCACCGGGTCAAACGACGTTGTGATTTCTGAGCCCATCTTTGTTCCCGAACATCGTACCCACAAGCAGATGGATGGCTTCAACTGCGTTAACGACCAAGAAAACCCCATGTACGACCTCTCTTGGGCACAAACGTTTGTTCGCGTTGTGAATTCAGCGGCGATCGGCGCGCTAAAGAAAGCGGTCAAAGTATTTGTTGAATCCAAGCAAGGAAATTCAACAACCGACATGACCAAATTTGCCGGTGACGTCGAGACACAGGAGCGTCTCGCTAAGGTGCTAAACACAATCGGCGAGCTCGAAGCGGTGATGTACCACAACTTCAATAAGATGGAAGCTGCCAATTGGAAGCCAACGCTTGAGGAGCGCATCATGTACCGCTACCAAGCATCAATCGTGATCGAGAAGGCCATCGGAGCCGTTGACACACTGTTTGAAGTCGCCGGAGGACGATCAGTATTCAACGGCCACCCTCTCCAGCAGCTCTGGCACGATATCCACATTGCCCGCTGCCACGTGGCGAATAACCCAACGGCGTTCGCACGCAATTTAGGCAGCGTGACCTTGGGCATGGAAAACAAGGACGTGTTCATCTAATGGCAGCCAACCCCGAGACATCGCACTATCACGAGGTAGCACTCGAGAGAGTCATCCACTACACCGATCACGCGGCTATCGGGGTATCACAGGGCACCGTCATTTTCATCCACGGAAGCGGCCCCGGTGCCAGCGGTTGGAGCAACTTTAAACACAACGTCTCGGCGTTCCAAAAGGCCGGTTATCGCTGCATTGTCTATGATCAGTGGGGCTACGGTAAAACCTCCAAGCCACAAGATGTCGACCATACACTCGACTTTTTTGTCGACGGGCTTGTATCGCTAATGGACGGCGCTGGTATAGCTAATGCAGTGCTCGTGGGTAATTCCTTGGGGGGCGCCGTAGCACTCGGACTTGCACTCCGTCATCCCGAGCGCGTCGAGAAACTCATTCTCATGGCACCGGGCGGCATCGAGTCGCGAGAAGACTATTTCTCAATGCCCGGCATCCAGGCCATGGTGAAATATCCCATGGGATCACCGGAGTTTACCAAAGACGTCCTTGCTCAACTCCTTACGCAGCTCGTTTACGACCCAGTAAACGTCGATGACGAGCTGGTCGATGAACGCTGGGCAACCCTAGAGACCCAAAACGCACATGTGCTTGCGACCATGCAGATTCCGGATCTCAGTGACCAACTCGCTTCCATTGATATCAACACATTGGTGTTCTGGGGCACTGAGGATCGCTTCTGCCCTGCCTCCGGCACCTGGAAAATTCTCCAGATGAAAGGCAATGTTCAAGCAGAGCTTGTGAACTACTGCGGACACTGGGTAATGTCAGAGTACCCAGAACTCTTTAACGAGCGCTGTTTGTCGTTCCTGTCGAAATAAAGTCCGCCAACACAAGCGAGAGCCACGCATGAGTCTTACATCCGCCGATCATGAAACCCTTGGCCGCGTGCTCTATGACGCAATGCGTGCTGAAGCGCCCATCAAACCGCTGCTCGAGACGCATCCGTCAATCACCATTGAGGATGCCTATCAAATTTCCAGGGCTATGCTGGCGCACCGTACGGGCCAAGACGGCGAGATCGTCGTAGGCAAAAAGATTGGTGTTACCTCTGCCGCTGTGCAAGAAATGCTGGGCGTTTTCCAACCGGACTTTGGCTTTTTGACGGACGCCATGGCATACGCGAACAATGCGGAGATTCCCATTGCCGGAAATATGATCTCGCCCAGGGCGGAAGGCGAGATTGCCTTTCGACTCAAATCGACACTCACGGGCACCGAGAATACTGAGGCAGATGTTCTCGCCGCGACAGAGAGCATTATCCCCTGCTTCGAAATCGTTGATTCACGCATAGAAAATTGGCAGATCGCGATTCAGGACACCATTGCGGATAACGCAAGCTGTGGTGTCTACGTACTCGGCGACGCAGAAATCGATCCGCATGTGACGGATCTCCCAAAAATTAAGATCGATGTCAGTAAGAACGGACAGCCACTGAGCACGGGGCTCGGTAGCGCGGTTCAAGGTAACCCGCTGACGGCGGTGGCGTGGCTCGCGAATACCCTTGGCGCCTACGGGATAGACTTGGAAGCAGGTGAAGTCATCTTATCGGGCTCCGTTGTGCCGCTCGAGCCCGTTCAAGCTGGAGACGTGATGAGCTTGGTTATGTCAGGCGAGGGGTTTGAGAGCTGTGGCGTTAGCTGCCGATTTGTGTAGCTGTCGGCTGCAGCCGCCACCGATCGGCTGCGCTGTCTATTGCCTTATTAGCTATTGCAGTGCTGGCTGAGATAGTGATTGAACTATTGATTAACAAGCTTTTTGTTATTGACTTAATAGGTAACGGGCCTAGCCATCGAACTCTGCACCGACTTGGCCTTTAACCCCACTCATTGAAATTAAGTATTTGAAGACAGGTAATTTATGACAAGGAAAGCCAAAGCCGCGATTATAGGGCCGGGTAATATTGGCACTGACTTGCTGATGAAATGTCAGCGCAGTGAATTCATTGAAGCGACCTGGATGGTGGGTATTGAAGAGTCAGCGGGCATCAAACGCGCGCGCGAATTCGGTCTTCGAACGAGCACCGAGGGTGTGGACGGACTCGTCGCAGGGTTTGACGAATCGCCAGTCGACTTTGTCTTTGACGCCACCTCTGCCTACGTCCACGCAGAAAACAGCCGGAAGGTCACAGCGCTTGGGGCTACAATGATCGATCTCACCCCTGCTGCGATCGGTCCCTTCTGTATCCCACCCGTTAACCTGGACACCTTGCTTGATACGGGCCCAGCACAGAACGTTAATATGGTGACCTGTGGTGGCCAAGCTACGATTCCAATGGTCTATGCCGTAAGCCGTGTTCAAGCCGTCAAATACGCAGAAATCGTTGCAACGGTAGCCTCTAAATCGGTGGGTATGGGCACGCGCGACAACATTGACGAATTTACAAGAACGACCTCGTCGGCCATCGCCAAGGTTGGCGGCGCAGACGAGGGCAAGGCCATTATCATCATCAACCCTGCTGAGCCACCGCTGGTGATGAGAGACACCATTCACTGCCTCACGTCTGACGAACCCAATGAGGCAGACATCCGTTCATCTATCGATAGCATGGTGGCTGAAGTACAACGATATGTGCCGGGCTACAAACTCAATAACGCGCCAATCATCGACGGCAATCGTGTCACGATCTCCGTTGAGGTCGAGGGCTTAGGCGATTTTCTGCCCAAATACGCGGGCAATCTCGACATCATGACCGCTGCCGGTCTTCGAACGGCAGAGATGATCACTCAGCGAAGACAGGTTTAAGGGGGCTAGCCATGGATTTAACAGGACGCAAAGTTACCTTGCATGACATGTGCCTTCGCGATGGCATGCACCCAAAGCAACACCAAATTACCGTCGAGGAGATGGTCGATATCGCCGGCGCTCTCGATGATGCAGGTGTCCCCCTGATTGAAGTGACGCATGGTGATGGTCTCGGCGGCGCATCAGTAAACTACGGTTTTCCTGCCGCCAGCGATGAGACCTATTTGCGCGCGGTGGTTGAGCGTGTTTCACAAGCAGGCATCTCTGCCCTACTGCTTCCCGGCATCGGTACGGTGGATCACTTAAGAATGGCTGCCGATTGTGGCGTGAAAACCATTCGCGTAGCGACACACTGCACGGAAGCGAACGTTTCTCGCCAACACATCAACCTGAGCCGGGATTTGGGGCTCGATACCGTTGGATTCCTGATGATGGCTCATATGATTTCGCCAGAAGAGCTGCTCGAGCAGGCGCTGCTCATGGAGTCATACGGTGCCAATTGTATTTATTGCACGGACTCAGCGGGCTATATGCTCCCGCAAGATGTAACAGACCGCATCACCCTGCTCCGTAAGTCACTCAAGCCACAGACCGAAATCGGTTTCCACGGACACCACAACCTTGCCATGGGTGTCGCTAACTCGCTTGCAGCGATTGACGCGGGCGCGGACCGCATAGACGGCTCTGCCGCAGGCTTGGGTGCCGGTGCTGGAAATACACCACTGGAAGCCATGGCAGCCGTTTTAGAGCGCATGGGGGCCGATACAGGCATCGATATCTTCAAACTCGCCGATGCTGCAGAAGACCACGTCCTTCCGATCATGGACGAACCGGTCCGACTCAGTCGCGACGCGCTCGTACTCGGCTATGCCGGTGCTTATTCGTCGTTCCTACTCTTTGCAAAACGCGCACAAGCAAAGTACGGCGTGCCCTCCCACGAGATTCTGCTCGAAATGGCGCGACGACGCACTGTGGGTGGTCAGGAAGACCTTATCGAGGAAATCGCGATCGAAATGGCAGCCAAACGTGGCTAACGCTGGACGCAACAAGATCTTTTTGATACTTAGTTACGACTAATAAGACGGTGGGATGTCGGTACGCAGCCCTATGATTCAGCCCAGTATTGCAGAGCTCTCGAGACTCATCGGATTCCTCTACGATGGACACATCGAGGAGGATCCTTACAGCGCCTTCCTCGGCGAGACACGCCGTATTATCAACTCGAATTTCGCCTCGATTACGATGCGAGAACCCCAGGGCGATGACGGTGGACTGCTCTTTGTTTCCTGTGAAGCGCTCCCTAAGACGTTTGTTGACGACCACGACAACCCTTACACCGATAGGTACTACACCTCTAACCTCATGACGAACCTCCCGTGGGGTAAGGTCGTCTCGCTGGACGAGTGTGTTCCCTACCGTACTTTAGAGCGTACTGAGCTCTACAAATACTGCATGGCCCCAATCGATATCTATCACATGATCGGTGTCGACCTGCGTAATGCAAACGGTTTGCGCTTCAGTGTCCGTTTTTGCCGCCCCAAAACGGCTGACAACTTTGGCCCAGCGGAGCGCGAATTTTTAGAGATGTTGGCCAGCCACATTCAGCGTGCTGTAGCGAATGGCATGCAACTGATTCAGCTGGATAAAGAGCGCAAGCTGTACAGTTCTACGATTACCAAGCAATCAGTAGGTGTCGTAACCCTAGACGAGCGCGGCAAGATCGTGTCTCGCAATGCCGTCGCTGATCAATTGATTCGTGAAAAGGACGGTCTGTCCGTTGTGAATGAGCAGCTTCACCTCGAGAGCCCCTCCTCCCGAAGCAAGCTAAATGGTTTTATCGAGGACATCGTGGTCGCACAGCGCAACCAAGAGCCTGCGCCCACTAACGCACTTTCGGTTGAACGACCTTCAGGTAAAGCCGACCTCGAAATCTTGTTAAAGCCAATGATGATTGATAAGACGGTTGAGCCCGGCCATACGCCTCATATGATTGTCTTTATCAATGAGCCCGAGCGTAGCTTCCAGATCGAAACACGCATTCTGATGTCGCTCTATGGCCTCACAAAAGCTGAAGTTGCCCTCTCGAAATTACTGGCAGAAGGCGCCAACCTCGATCAGGCGGCAGCAGAACTCGGTATTGCCCGAAACACGGCGCGCGCACAGCTCAGATCGATCTTTGCCAAAACGGGCGTGTCGCGGCAATCAATGCTTGTTAGCTTGCTACTGAAAAGTGTGGTGACGTACTCCTAACACGCTCCTAAACAACAACCTGAGTGACAATAACCTGTGTGCAGGTTCAGATCGTCAACGAGCCGGCCACAACTTTTGTAACGTGGTCGTGGTGAATCAACGGACGGGATCCAAAAAGGACCCGGTTGCGACCTCCCAAAAGAAACCATCAGGATCCGAAAAATAGCCGGCATATCCACCCCAGTTAGTCTCATTTGCCGGCTTAACTAGCTGCGCTCCCGCTGCGACGGCTAGTCTCAGTAACACCTCCACCTCATGCTCGCTAGAAACGTTGTGAGACAGGGTAAACCTTCGAAATCCAGAGCCTTCTGCATTAATTCCTATGTCTGCTGCAAGCTCAGAGGCTGGGTAGAGCGCAAGGCAAACGCTTTGCATGCGATAAAAGGCAATGTGCTGATTGCTCTCAGGAGCCTCGGTAAAACCTAATCCGTTGGTGTAAAACTCCCGCGAGCGCGTCAGGTCACTCACTCCCAGAGAGATAAGCGATAGACCTGCCTCAAACGATTCCATAACACCGAGGTTCATACCGCTCGGAAAGCGTCGATCAATCTGGCACGGGACTGACGTTATCGCCGCCCCAGAAAGCCCGCATCGTCGCGATCTTGCCATCATCGTTAAACTTGAAGATATCGATGATGTTAATCACCACTTGCTGGCCCGGCGCACCTGCCGTCACATTGAAGGGGAAAGCCACCTCGTTGCCCGCTACACGTGGATTACCGGTGAGCTCGGCCTTCGCAACTCCCTGGCAAGCCTCGGCGTAGAAAGTGCGCAAAACCTCTTTGCCTTCTCGCCAGTCTGTGCCAACCGGATCTTCGATAGCCGCATCATCTGCGAACAAGTCTAACAATCCCTCGAGATCGCTCTCTGTTAAACAACGAACGTAAGCTTCACACGCTGCTTTTGCCGCATCAAAATCCATCACAACCAACCTCCAATCAAGTTTATTATTAATATTCAACCCATTGTTTTAATTGCTTTTTAGTCAAAACTCGCGTCGCGTTTTTCATTGAATGCATCGCGAGCCTCCTGCGAGTCCTGGTGGCGGTAAGCCTCCAGCGTAAAGCCCTGCTCGCTTCGGTATTTCGCTTCCAGATTTCCGTCTTCGATGCCGTTTAACGCTTCTTTCGCAAGCGTGATCATGATGGTGCTTTTCTCGGCAATCTTTGCTGCAATCTCGAGCGCCGTATCAACCAGCTGATCTTTAGGTACAACACGCTCGACGGCTCCAAGGCGGTAGGCCTCTTGTGCGTCAATAAACTCACCGGTGAAGTACATGTAACGGACTTTCTGTACGGGGAACATCCGCTGCAAGTGGGCACCCCCGCCCATTGCACCGCGGTCTACCTCCGGCACACCAAAGGATGCGCACTCTGAGGCAACGATGATGTCAGCGGCCCCTGCGATGCCGATCCCGCCACCGAGTACAAAACCGTGTAACGCGACTATGACCGGCTTGGGGTTCCGGTGGATAGCCTCGAAGGTATCGTAGTTGCCCTTATTGACCGGCACGATCATGTTGGGGTCTGCACCCAACTCTTTGATATCTACACCAGCGCAGAAGCCTTTGCCTTCAGCACGCACGATGATGACTGTGACATCATCACGAGCACCCAATGCCTTGATCTCAGCGGCAATACCCGCCCACTCCGCGCTGTTAAACGCGTTGACTGGGGGCTTGTTAAAAACTAGTTGGGCAATGCCTGCTTCGACAGATGACGTAAACGCCATAGTAATCTCCTACTGATTAACTTCTCTAAGCACCCATCATTTGGTAGATGCCTATTTGGGGGATGCCACTGTTTGGGAAATACGATCCGCTGACTGCTGGGCTTCCTCAACAATGCTCTCGATTAGGTCGGCCACAGTGGGCAAATCTTCAATCAGACCTGCCACCTGCCCGGAGGGCAAAATGCCGGCCTCGGGCTTCCCCTTAACCATCGCTTCCTGAATCATCATTGGTGCGTTCGCAGCCATCAGTGTTTGTCCAAACGACAAGTCGCCACTGCGATACATTTTCCAAGCGCCACCCAGGGTTGCGATAAGCGACCCGCCCTGCATTCGGCTAAAAGCCAATCCGTTCTTTACCGCACGAGCTAGAAGCCCTAGCTGACTCGCTTGTATGAGCTTATCGAGGTATGAATTGGCAATCATCCGCTGAGGCAAGCCATCAAGCTTTGTGCTCACAACAATTTTCTCGGGCGGCGTCCCAAGGTAAATCTGCTTTGTAGCCTCGGGCACAGGTGACTGCTGAGTGAGCAAAAAGCGTGTGCCCATGGCAATACCATCGGCGCCCATGGCTAGGGCGGCTACGAGGCCTCGACCATCGCGAAAGCCGCCCGCCGCCGCGATAGGCACGTCAATCGCATCACGCACCTGTGGGACGAGGATTGAGGTTGCGACGGAACCCGTGTGGCCTCCTCCCTCGCCGCCTTGAATTACCACCGCATCCGCACCCATTTCCACGGCTTTTATTGCGTGACGCTTGGCGCCGACCGTTGGGATGCAAACGATACCTGCTGCTTTTAATTTGTCGACCGTTGCGGGTGACGGTGATCGCGAGTAGCTGACGGCACGGACCTGATGCTCGATACATAAATCGACAATTTGCTCGGCGTGCGGCACGTACATATGAAAGTTCACACCGAACGGTGCGTTGGTCAGCGCTTTTATCTCACGTATGCCAGCTTCGATCTCAGCGGGTGTCATCACCGCACCGGCCAAGAACCCAAAACCACCCGCCTCGCCGGTGGCTGCCACCAATTGCGCGTCTGCAACCCAGCCCATCGCTGTTTGAATAATGGGATACCGACACCCCAAAAGCTCTGTAAGCCTCGTGTTCATAATTCAACTCGCGTCTCGTATAAGCGCACATTATCCGAGCCATGATTTACTGCAATCTGAGACGGTGCACAGCGATAGGCTGATCAGACTATGGGATCTAAACAGAGGCTGTCCGCACCTGAGTATCTGGTTTAGAGTTTCTCAAACGTAATCGATACGACTGGCATGAACGAGTTTACAAAACCCTATTTTGACGCCGTGGCTCAACTGACTGCACCGACGGCTCCTTTTGAAGTTGAGACGGTCAACGTCGGTGGTGTCCCACTCAGAGCCTTCAAAAACGCCGAAACGAGTTTGGGTGCCTTTCTTGCAGCAGGAAGGAATCACGGCGACGCCCTCTTTCTTCAATACCAAGGACGGTCGTGGACATTTAACGAATTCTTCCAGGCCGTGGATCCGGTGTGCGATTGGCTCACTCACGAGGCGTCTATCGCAAAAGGCGACAAAGTAGCCATTGCCATGCGCAACCGGCCCGAGTGGCTAATCGCCTTCGTCGCGGTAGTAACCGTCGGCGGTGTTGCTGTACCGCTGAACAGCTGGGGCAAAGCGCAAGAGTTACAGCAAGGTCTTGAAGATAGCGACGCAAAGATTGTATTCGCGGACGCTGAACGCCTTAATTTTATTCGGACGGTAAATGAGACCTTACCGGCCGTCTCTGTCGATCCTCTAGAAACTCAAACCGACGAAGACGCCTCACTCTACACCAGCTCTCTGCTGACGATTTTAGCGCGAGAAGCTGTCGAGCCGGCGCAACCCACACCTGTGGACCGCCACGATCCAGCAATTCTGATGTTTACATCAGGCACCTCGGGCAGGCCTAAAGGCGCATTGCTAAGCCATTTCAACTGTTGCCAAGCGCTCATGAACGTTGAGTTTATTGGTGCGGGCACCTACATGACCAACATGGAGGAAATGAACCAGCAGTTGGCAAGCCCCATTACTCCGAAGACCTTGCTTGCTGTTCCGCTATTTCATATCAGCGGCCTGTTATCCCAGGCCTTAATCAATCTGAGACACGGACGTGCTCTCTTCATGATGTACAAATGGGATATTGAGGAGGCCATACGCATTGTTAAAGACGAAAAGATCACCGTCCTAATGGGTGCGCCTGTCATGTTGCTTGAACTGCTCAAAAACGAGCAATTTGGCGACGAGCACGCAGCGCATCTGACCAATGTCAGCGCCGGCGGCGCAGCGACACCCGAGTTACTCGCGGAACTCTATACCACCAAAACGGGCTCTGCGATGTCCGGCGGTGGGTGGGGCATGACCGAGACCATGGGCTCAGGAGCGGCTTTCACCGGTCGCTACTTCGCTGAACGCCCTGATTCATCAG
>CAJXZI010000056.1 GCA_913063005.1 uncultured Halieaceae bacterium
GAACAGCAACGCTGACGAGACCGCGCGCATCTTGAGTCCCACCATGCCATGAACGCAGGCGATGGTTGCACCGAGGTATGCGTTCGATAGTACCGAAGGAATCACCATACACATCAGCGCTGTATAGGGGTTATCAACCCAGAACGTGCTGATCTGAAGCGGAATCGAGATCACGCAGGCGCAGACCGCTACCCACATGTACCAGCGCTTGTCGTTCTTACCGAGCTTATCGGCAATGACACCCGAGCCGAACACACCAATTGCGCCGCCTACACCGATAATCAAGGCTAGCCATGTACCGAGCTCGCCCGTGGGCATCTGATGCGTTCGAATCATAAACGAGGCGACCCAGTTTGCCGTGCTGTACCCTGCAAAGGCATTCATCGCTGCGCCGAGCGCCATAAAAATAAAGGAAGGCCGGCTCACCAGCAGCTTGAAGACCGTCAGCATCGACGGGTTATCACCGCTGGTAACACGGTTTTCGGTCAAGCCTCGGATCGGCTCCGGGACCGTCAAATACAGAAGCAGAGCGAGGATGACACCAGGCACGCCCACCACGAAGAAGGCCACACGCCAGCCAAAAAACTCGTTCAACCAGCCACCGAACAGGAAGCCAAATAGAATGCCGATGCTGATGCCAGTTGAGTAAAAGCCGATAGCACTGGCGCGTTTTTCCGGAGGGAAAATATCTGAAATCATCGAGTGCGAGGGAGGGCTTCCACCCGCCTCACCGATACCCACACCGACGCGCGCCAGTAAAAGCTGCCAATAGTTTTGAGCGAGACCGCTGATTGCCGTCATGCCACTCCAGATCGTGAGCGAGATGGCCACAATATTTCGTCGGTTACCACGATCTGCCAAACTGGCAATGGGTAATCCGGCGAAGGTGTAAAACAGTGCAAAAGCAAAGCCCGTGAGCAGCCCCAGCTGCGCATCGCTCAACATTAAGTCGGCTTTGATAGCCTCCTGTAGGATCGAAAGGAGCTGCCGATCGATGAAGTTGATACTGTAGACGATGGTAAGGATACCCAGCGCATAGTACGCGGTCTTCGTTGAACCGTAGGGATTGGTAGCGGGCTGGGCCGCCGAATTAGAGTCTGTCATTAGTTACCACTATTTGAATTATGTTTTGCGGTGAACGCGTACAACGCCACATTCGTGACTTAAAGCTACACCAACACCGCGGTCATGGACCAGCTATAACCACTAAAACTTTAATGACAATGCGCACAAGCGTTGAGAGCCTATGCTTTTCTTACGCCATTCCCCCTTAGAAAGGCCATTCTCTAATCCCGCAGCATCAGGCCACACGGCGCTCAAGCAGCCGAAACAGCGGATATCCAGCGGTGATCAAGCCGAGAGTTATCGCAAGCTGCAAAGGATATTGAACCGCCGTGTAAAGCACGGTCCAACCTGTGATGCAGAGAAAAACAATAGCAGGCACTGGGTATAACGGGATGGTGAATACAGATTGCTGAGCCTTTCCCTTACGCCGAACTCGACTGACGAAGACGGCCATAACAGTGAAGAGGGTATTCGTAGCCATTACCAAACCTGCGAAGAGAAGTATCTGCTCGAAGGTCGACGTCCATAAAAAGAGAAGCGCAACCACGCCCATCAAGACGATCGCGTTACGAGGGAGACCGTGCGTATTGGTACTGCCCAGCCAACTTAGGCCGACATAGTCCTGACCCAAGCGCTGCAAAGCACGGGGTCCCGCCATCACCATGGCGCTAACCGTCGATATAAGAATGCCGGACAACAGTAATGAGACGACAAAGGCACCTTCGGCCCCCAAGACCTCGTCCGCGACGATGTATGCAATCTCCACCTCCCCCGATAAATCAGCGGTAGGTGCAGAAGTCAGGAAGACCGTATTTAACAGCACGTAGATGAGCGTGACCACCGCACAGCCAACAATGAGCGCGCGCGGTAAATCTCGCTGTGGCTCCTCTAACTCACCCAAAATATAGGTGGCCGCATTCCACCCAGAATAAGCGTAGGTCACGTAAATGAGTGCAACCGCACCGGCGCCTGTCGCTATCTCGCCAACATCCATTAAAGATGACAATGGGAGTTGCTGGGGATAGTGGGTCCCGGCGACCCAAGCCGTTCCGATGAAAAGTACAATGAGCGCAAGTTTGAGTAAGGTGAGCACGACTTGCCCTCGAGAACTTTCTCGATAGGTGCGGGTGTGAACAGCAACCATGGCAAGGATTAGCAACGTCGCTGTTACTTTCGGCGGCGCTTCCGGAAAGGCTGTCGCTAGATACACACCAAACGTCAGGGCGGCCAGCGCAATGGGTGCGGCAAAACCCACCGATGCGGAGACACCGCCGGAAAGAAACCCTGCATAAGGGTGTATCAGCTCAGATAGGAAGTGATACTCGCCACCCGAGCCCACGTGATGAGCGCCGAGTTCGGCGTAACACAGCGCACCACAGAGCGCGCACAAACCGCCAAGCACCCAAAGCCAAATGATCGCGCCGGTCGACTCGATCGCCAGTAGTTGAAAACCGAGCGACGTGAACACGCCGGTACCGACCATATTTGCGATCACCACAGCGGTGGCCACATTGACTGAGTAACCCTTTGACTGCGCCATATATTCCTTATCCCAAAACCGCAAAAGATCTGCGAAACAGCGTACTCGCTCAGCATTAAAAATCGCAGACCGCTAATCTAACAGGTATGCTTGGTACTGACCTAAATGAGCCTCATCCGAACCTTAAACCTGACTTAAACGCCCCCTAAACGAGAACATCAGGTGCGAATTGCCCTTTTCTACAATCGCGATATTTACGCACATAAAGCTCTGAATTTATTGACTCCTAGACTAAGTGATCACTCACTTTCATTTTTTTACTCGACTCAAGTAGGTGGAAATGTCGTGCGGGATATACGCCTGCAAAAACTCGCTGAATTTGAAAAGAACTTTGACGTGAGGCCAGGTCGCAGCTTCGAGCAACTCGCGCAATCGGCTGGCACCATTGAGCACGGTGTGTCGGATATCAATGAGGGTGACGCCGAAAAACTTGCCGAAGTAAAACCGGACTTAGTCATCAGTATTCGCTTCGGACAGATCTTTAAGGCACCTGGAATCTCAATTCCAAAACTAGGCATCATCAACCTCCACTCAGGCTTACTACCAGCCTACAAGGGCGTTATGGCGAGCTTCTGGTCTCTGCTCAACGGCGAGTCACATTTGGGCACGACGCTCCACTGGGTAACCGACAGCAAAATCGATTCAGGACAGGTGATTTCCCAACGCAGTCAGGCCGTGCAGCCAGACTTCACCTATAGCAAGCAAGTCCTGGCCTTGTACGAGCCCGGGGTGGAACAAATCCTCGAAGCTGTCGCCCATATTGAGAAACTTGCCAAGCAGCCCAAGGTGGATCTACCAAAAGGTCGCTACTACAGCTTCCCTCAGGCAGAGGACCTAGAGGCCTTTGAAGCGGCCGGCTGGGCTTTGTTCTAGACGCCACGCTTTCGAAACGGCAGACCTAGCCAGCCCCGGCTATCATCCGCTTCAAACTTGAAGTATTCGCGGACTGTATTTTCCCACTACACTTGAGCTTTTCGAATAAACCCTAAAGGCGAGGCCATACATTATGCGCAACACTCTAAAGCGCGCGCTGACTGCAATCTCTCTCACGCTACCTTTTACACTACTCACCCTTCCCCACATTGTGAGCACTGCTAATGCTAGCGAAACTGATCGTGGACTCGCTGACCTGCTGCTCTCAGGCACGATCTACACGGCTAATGACGAAGCGCCAACAGTAGAAGCTGTGATCATCCGCGAGGGTCGCTTCAGCTATGTCGGAACCTTGGAAGGTGCGCTAGAACATGTTGCTGAGGACCACCAAAGAATTGAGTTGGGCTCAAGAACCGCTTACCCCGGGTTTATCGAGGGTCACGGGCACTTATCGAGCCTCGGCGAAGCCATCACCAACCTTGATTTGAATGGGGTCGACAGCTATCAAACCATCGTTGGCATGGTAGCCGACGCAGCCGCAAAGGCAGCTCCCGGGCAAGTAATTAAAGGACGCGGCTGGCATCAGAGCAAGTGGGACTCTCAGCCCAAAACCACGGTTGATGGCTTTCCCACACACCGGTCTTTGTCAGAGGTGAGCCCAAACAACCCGGTTTTCCTCGGCCACGCTAATGGGCACTCGGCGCTTATAAATCAAGCCGCTATGGATGCGATTAACCTCTCGTACAACACAACACCGCCAGAGGGCGGTGTCATTGTTAAGGACGCTAAAGGCAACCCAACAGGCATCCTGCACGAAAATGCTGTTGATCTCGCCTATCCACTGATTGCGCTGTCTGTCGACTCTACCAAGACAGCTATTCTGGCGGCACAAGATCACGCGTTTCGCTGGGGGATTACCAACTTCCACGATGCGGGCGCGGGCGAGACCGATATCGAAGCCCAGCAAGCGCTCGATGCTTCGGGTGATCTGAAGCTTCGCGTCTACACCATGGTGAGCGCGCAAGACGAGGCGCTCGCTAACCACTGGCTGGGGCGTCCTCCGATAATCGCTGACGACGCGTCCCGCCTGACCATTCGCTCTTTTAAGGCAGTGATGGATGGGGCTCTGGGTTCCAGGACTGCTTGGCTCCACGCGCCTTATACCGACGACCCGGGTACTTCCGGGGTGCAAACCTTCGACGAGGATCGTCTGCTCGAAATCATGGCGCAATCAACTGAGCACGGTTGGCAAATCAACACCCATGCGATTGGGGACAAAGCAAATACCGTGGTCTTAGACGCTATCGCTTCTGCGGGGCTGGAAGATCGTGACCACCGTGCTCGCATTGAACATTCCCAACACCTGATTCCTTCCGATATTCAGCGCTTTGCAGATTTGGGTGTTATCGCGTCGATCCAAACCATCCACATGAGTTCAGACCGACCATGGGCGATCGATCGTCTGGGTAAGGAACGAATCGAGTCAGGTGCTTATGTGTGGCGCGACCTTTTAAACGCCGGTGTTCATTTAGCGAACGGCACCGACGTACCGGTTGAGCCCATCAACCCCATCGCTAACTTTTATGCTGCAGTGGCAAGAAAGACGTTAGAGGGCACACCCGAGAATGGCTTCGAACTAGAGCAGCGAATGACACGCGAGGAGACCTTGAAGTCCATGACGCTCTGGAACGCTTATGCGGCCTTTGAAGAGCGCGACTTGGGGTCTATTGAGGTTGGAAAGCGTGCCGATATTACCGTGCTAGACCAAGACATCATGACTATTGAAGAGTCAGAAATTCTCTCCACAGATGTGGCAATGACCATTGTCGCGGGTGAGGTTGTTTATACGGCACCGTGAACGCAGCGGCGAACACTGCAAAATAGAAAATAGGTTTCTATCGACTCATCTCCGCTAATCCAAGGCAAAAAAAACCCGCCATAAAGGCGGGTTTTTGTTTCGGTGTTCAACTTCTTTAGAAGTTGTAACGGCCCTGAACGTACCAGCTACCGCCGTTGAAGCCAAACGGGCTGTCCTCTGGATAAAGCTGGCCAACGCCACCGGCGCCTGGGTTACGATCTGGGTACTCATCGAAGAGGTTATCGACGCCCACTGTAAGCTCTAGGCTTTCATTGACTTGATAAGCCAACTGAACGTCTACCAATGTAGTTGCACCTACGCTGTAACCGTTACTAGTCGATGTCCACGCACCATAGTAGTTCGCACGAACAAGCGCACGTACGTCACCCATGGTGTGGTTCCACGCAACATTACCTTTGATGTTAGGAAGCTGATCTTCCAGTGCTTCAACACGACCATCAGAGATAGGGTTGATCGATCCTCGGTTATCAACGGTGGTTTCGTTGTAGTTAAACGCAAATGTCAGAGTAGACGCACCACCCATGGCATCGAAGTCGACACTACCGACCAAATCCAACCCTTTTGTGGTTGTGCCAAAGCCATTAGTGAAGAAACGGAACTCGGCAAGATCATCCAATCCTAGGAACTGCTGACGGTTAATAGTGCCATTCGCGTCGAGTGCTGTTAGCGCCTCACCCACAGAGTTGTAGCTGCCACCAGCTGTGTCTGCAAACTCAAGCGCAGCCAAGAAGTCGACGTTGGCGCCAAGCGCAATTCGGTCTTCAACCTTGATGTTGTAGTAGTCCAGTGTGAACGACCAGTTTTCAACATCAACCGCAATGCCTATTGAGTAGTTGTCAGCATCTTCTGTACCCAGCGTAGGACGTCCGTTACCAAAACTCTCAATGTAGTCTGCCGCTAACTGACCCGCCGCCGAGGCGAAAGGCAAAGTACCTTGATCAACAAGAACACCATTAACGTTTTGCGTGGTTACGTTGGTGATATTTGCCTGACCCGAAGTCGGTGCGTGGAAGCCCGTTGAACGTGCAGCACGGATACGAACATCGTCGCTCAAGCGGTAAACACCTGCCAACTTGTAATTAGTCGTGGTACCGAAAGCACTGAAATCCTCGTAACGAGCAGCGACTTGCAGAGTCAACGCGTCAGTCACATCGGCTTCAAGGTCAACAAAGTACGCAGTACTGTCTTGTGAAGCAGATGTATCGTTGGGGAAGCCACCGAAGCCATTTGAGCTTGATGAGAACCCTTGCGACGACAATGGGCCCAGTGCGTAGGATGCCGCGTCACCAGCGAACAGGTCGAACTCTTCTTCACGGTATTCTGCACCAAACGCGATATTGAGGTCTGAAGCAAAGCCCGCGTCCACACTCTTGACGAAGTTAAGGTTGTATACCGTCTCAGTCTGCTCTTGCCCACCGGGTACAAAATCACGCGGTGTGTTTGGGCCGAGTGATGCGTTCACAGTGTTACGAATAAAGTAGTCAGTGCGGTTCGAACCACGCTGAGCACTCAGGTCGTAAGAAACACCGCCCATGAGGTTTGACTCGCCACGGATACCAACCGCGATTGCTGAGTCTTCGTTATCGCCACCAAACCGAGGTACGAAACCCCCTGGAATAGTTTCAATAAACGAGAAGCAGTTTGGATCCGCTGTTACAGAAGCCAAGAAGCCTGCATCAGGGATGACACCATTGCCAGGTAGTGGAATGCCGTCAATACAGCTACTTCCGCCGTCCATGTCACCAACCAGTACAGAAGCTACCGCGTCGTCAGCGTCAGACGCCATACCGGTCAAAGGATCAACACGAGGTCCGCGGTATACGCCACCACGCTGACCGCCACCGCTGCCGTTACCAACAACGTTACGATAGAAGAAGCCACCGGTTACAGATCGCTCTGCGTAGTTACCAAAGGCATAGACTTCTGTCGAATCATTAAGTTCGATGGCTGCATTAATCAGGAGTTTGACGTCATCTTCCACGTCCGGCTGACCCCAGTATTGAGGCACTTCGTTAGTGTAAGAGTTGATTGTCTGGAAATCTGATACAGGCGCGTAACCGCCGGCAATACCCGCAAGAACATCGTTACGAACAACCGAGCGAACAGTACCTTCCACATCACGGACTTCACCTGTGATATTGACAAAACCATTATCACCGAGCGGCAAACCTAAGTTAGCCGCGACCATGTAGTTGGCGCCATCATCTTCAAACGTTGATCCGTAGCGAGTAACAACCTCAAAGCCTTCCGCATCGTCGCGGAGCAAAAAGTTCATTACGCCGGCAATCGCATCAGAACCGTACTGAGACGACGCACCGTCACGTAACACTTCGACCTGTTTCAGTGCGAGTGATGGAATTGACGAAATATCAACACCTTGCGCACCGTCGGAAATACCACCACCGAGGAACGAAATAACAGAACCGCGGTGACGACGCTTACCGTTGACCAATACCAGCGTGTTATCAGGCGACAAGCCACGGAGATTGGCGGGACGAACAATTGTTGCCGCGTCACTAATAGGCTGAGCGTTTACGTCGAATGAAGGAACCGAAGTTCGCAACATGTCTTGGATGTCAGTTGAGCCGTTGTCACGGAATTCAGATCCAGTGATGACATCAACAGGAACGGGAGAATCGGCAGCTGAACGATCAGCAACACGCGTGCCCGTTACGATGACTTCCTCAAGGTCGCTATCCTGAGCAGCAGCTTGGAGGGGAAGACCCATAGCTACAGGGACAGCCAAAGCTAGAATTGCCAGCTTTTTGCGTGGGAAAAATGTATTCACAATCACTCTCCTTTAGAGATTCATGATGTTTTGGAGTGGCGACTCCACCTACGACAACCTGTCGTCAAAAATATTTTACTCGCACGGCGTCAATAAATTTGACCACTTTCGGATATCGAACCCGCGAAATTACAGAAATGTGACGATGGTTACCAGTCATTTCATATGCAATTTTCACAATTGAGGTCCTGTTAAGTTGGACAGCGGCAAGCCACAGAGCGCCAACACGCAATCGAGCCGCGCATATGAACACCTTTGATATTATCGGCACATAACGACTTCAAGAAAGCAGTCACAACGACTGGCTCCGAAAACTCGTCGTCCTCCGACATTCGCAAGGGGACACCTCTTTTTAGTTGCTTTATTTGAGAACAAGATTTCGACACATACCCTCGCCGCGGGGCTCTCATCACCATGGACACTTTGAGTACCCAGACCTGATGCTTAGGCACTCTCTCGCACCAGCCGTCTCGCATCAGCCGTCTCGTCTCAAACGCCTCCTATCAGACATCAGACAAAGGACAATCGCCGATAGCATTTCCTAGTTAGCTACTCACCCCACTACTCGCCAAGCTCCTCGCCGTGCTACCAAGGATTAGCAGGCGGCACAAAATGACCGCTCAAAATAGCCATGACACGGCAGTGTCCACCCAAGCGCAGGTCCGCCGATGGGTTCGTAGGGCGTGAGAATGAGGAAGGCACCCTCCCAGCGATTGGCGGGTGCAGGCTGCGAGAGGACAGCGAGGAGAGGCGCGCAGGGAGAACCTAAGAAACTTCAGTGCCTTACGCGCCCTCTTTTTCCTTCCAGTAAGCAGCAACCGTTTGCGCACCAAAGTCAGCAATTGCGTTAAAGAAGGTATCCGGGTCACCGTGACGCATCTGCGCCAAGCCCATTTCCATCTCTTTCGCATAGATATACTCGGGCTTGTCGGCATTCACCGCCTCCCAAATACAACGTGCGCAATCCATGGGGTCATCGCCCGCATCGATCACAGCGTCAGACATACCACGCTTTGACCCATCACCCGTCAGCGCGTTTCGTGAAACGTCGGTCGCCACAGAGCCGGGAAGAATGTTCGTCACTTTGATGTTGTGAGTACGATCAACCTCGGTGCGCAGCGCATCCATATAACCAATCAAACCAAACTTAGCAGCGGAATAAGCAGTTCTTAGCGGTGCACCAATGCGTCCCGCCACAGAACTGATACCAATGATATGGCCGCCGCCAGCCTCTGCCATGCGTGATAACTGCAGCTGCGTCAGCCAAATCGGCGCAATCAAATCGATATTAATCAGCTCGGTGTAAACCTCAGGCTTTGCATCGATCGCTAAGCACCGCTGACTTATACCCGCATTGTTCACGAGCACGTCAACGCGCCCTTGCCACTTATGCTTATCTATTCCATGATAGCGAAAAATTAATAAATAAAACTGCATTAAAAAAACTACAAGTATTAGCCAATTATGAAAATTTAGGCTCTAACTTCCAATTAGCCAATGAAGACTTAGAAATTAGAGGAGCTGGAAATCTATTGGGAGATGAACAAAGTGGCCATGTAAAAGAAATAGGTATCGAATTATATCAAAGCATGTTGAAAGAAGAGGCTGCACACTCTTGGTTTAAAAGAAAATCAAAAGAAAGGACTGAAGCATTTTGAAAAGCCCGAACCCGCGAGAGAAATCAGTTTGATTTACTCAAAGAGCG
>CAJXZI010000057.1 GCA_913063005.1 uncultured Halieaceae bacterium
GCCACTGGTCACCACCATTCATCACCCTATCACAAGAGATTACCGGGTTGCGTTGGCAGCTGAACCAAGGTGGTACATGCGGCTGTTAATCCATCGATGGCACAGCTTTTTGTGGATGCAAAAGCGAGTAGCACCTAAGTTGAAGTCAGTGGTTACTGTTTCTAGTGCCTCCGCCACAGATATCGCAACCGACTTTGGTGTTGCGCCCGAGTCTATTTCGGTGATGCATTTGGGGGTTGATACTGAGATGTTTCGCCCACTTCCAACCATTACCCGAGAGCCTTACCGGCTTATGACTACGGCGTCTGCGGACGCGCCGCTAAAAGGACTTTCGCATCTTTTAAGGGCGATTGCTGTGTTAAGACCGGCGTATCCCCAAATTAGGCTGACACTCGTTGGTCGGCCGAAACCCGACGGTGAGACCCAGAGGCTGATCAACTCACTTGGGCTTGCTGATTGTATCGACTGCTGCAAAGGCATTAGCCATGACGAGATGGTAGAGAAGTACGCCCGAGCAACGGTCGCGGTTGTACCGTCAATGTACGAGGGTTTCGGACTCCCGGCGGTAGAGGCAATGGCCTGTGGAGTGCCGCTGGTTTCGACCAGCGGAGGAGCGTTGGCGGAAGTGGTAGCAGATGCCGCGCTTGTTGTCGCGCCAGGTGATGGCGACGCACTGGCTCAGCAGATTAAAAGACTATTTGACGACGCGTCGCTCAGAGATGAGTATGCCTCTCGGGGGCTTAAGCGAGTTGAACAGCATTTTTGTTGGGAGCGTTGCGCTGAGCGCATGGAAGCGTATTACCGAGAGCGCATTGGCCAATGCTGACCGTTGATTTTGATTACTTTGATCTGCAACCGGGCCATGTCTGTGTTGATTTGGGGTGTGGCGAGGGCAGACATTCGTTGACCGCCTACCTGGCGGAGGGTGTTACTGTTCTCGGCTTCGATCTCGCGTTCGCTGACCTTGAAACGGCCAAGTCGCGTATTTCCGATATGGCGCCTCACAACCCAGAAGGCGACGTAAACTTTGTTCAGGCTAACGGTATGAGCTTACCGCTCGCTGATGATTCTGTTGATCGACTCATCTGCTCTGAGGTCTTGGAACACATTCCGAACTACATCAGTTTTATCGAAGAGATCGACCGGGTACTCAAGCCAGACGGTAAGTTGTGCATCACGGTGCCCAGGGCGTGGCCTGAGAAGATTTGCTGGCTCCTCAGTGACGAATACCCCAAAACACCCGGTGGTCACATTCGTATCTTCAACGCCAAGCACCTTCAGCGCGAGGTTGAGCGCTATGATTTTCAAGGTACTCGGCGTCACGGCGCGCATGCACTGCATGCACCTTACTGGTGGTTGAAGTGTCTATTTTGGAACGCTGAAAAAGAGCCTTGGTTGCTGAAGCTCTATCATCAGTTTTTGGTGTGGGACTTAATGAAGCGACCGTTACTCACCCGTGCACTCGATGCGGTTATGAACCCTTGGATGGGAAAGAGCGTAGCGCTTTATTTTGAAAGATCAGATTTTGATAGGCCGGGCTCTCATGGGTCGAACCCGCAGGCTGCGAGGCAGTAAAGGGCGATGTCTTTGACTACTCAAAAACGCTATCTCTATCCCGAAGAGGATTTAAAGCCCACGGTTGATTATCTGCTGGCTTCGCAGCGCGATAATGGCGAGATCCCCTGGTTCGAGGGTGGGCATACGGACCCTTGGAATCACACTGAGGCCGCCATGGGTCTCAGCATTGCGGGAGAATACACCGCAGCTGAACGTGCATACGACTGGTTGGTTGAGGAGCAGCTCGAGGACGGCAGTTGGTGGGCCTCTTACGTCAATGGTGAACCCTCGAACATCACTCGTCGCGAGACTAACTACGTTGCCTATATTGCCACGGGTGTCTGGCACCATTTTTTGATAACGGGTAATCGAGCGTTCTTGGATCGTTTATTCCCCGCGGTAGATGCAGCAATCGAATTTGTTATCTCGATGCAATCTGAGCACGGAGATGTGGCCTGGGCCTGCGATACGCTCGGCGAACCCATGGACGATGCGCTCGTTACCGGCAGCAGTTCTGTTTACAAATCGCTGGAGTGCGCGTTGCATATTGCGCGCGCGGTTGGTGTCCTTAGGCCTAAGTGGCGGACCGCTCGCCAGAAACTGGGGACTGCGTTGCGACACCGCCCCGAACGTTTTGATCGCAACTGGGAGAGCAAGTCGCGATATGCGATGGACTGGTTTTATCCGGTCTTGGCAGGCGTCTTTCAGGACGAGCAAGGCTTGGAGCGCATCAATGCGCGCTGGGGTGAGTTTGTAGAAGACGGTTTGGGTTGCCGCTGTGAAAATCATCAGCCTTGGGTGACAGTAGCTGAGTCCTGCGAGCTCACCATGGCGCTTTTGTCCGTAGGTGAGACTGCGCGCGCACAAACTCTTTTTGATGCGCTTTGGCAGTGGCGCGACGACGCCGGCGTGTTCTGGACGGGCTACCAGTTTGCCGAGGAAATTTTATGGCCGCTTGAGCAGCCAACGTGGACCTCTGGTGCTGTTTTGTTGGCGGCGGATGCCTTAAGTCAGCGCACTGCGGCGTGGCATCTTTTCACTCAGGTAGACGAGTCGAAGTCGAGTAATACCCAACAGCGAAAGCTCGCGCCTTAGCGCGTTTACCCCTGCGATCCAGCCTACAGTCTGCGCAGTGCGCGGATGCTTTCGCAGCTCCCCACGGGCTCAAACAGACCAGATTGTTTTGCCAGCTGCCAAATGGCGTGGGGCGCTTGCCCGCCCTCGGCAACGTTTCGAAAGACGTCGTGAATAACCAATAATCCGCCCTTAACGACGTGCTGTGACCAATTCCGGTAATCGGCGAGTGCCGCGTCAAGGCTGTGACCGCCGTCTATGAACACCAGACCTAAGGACGTGGTCCAGTGTCGGGCTACCAAGGTGGCCGGGGCAACGATGGGGATGACGACATCTTCCGCATCATTAGCCAGAAGGTTGCGCCGAAATTCCGGGAGCGAGTCGAATCGCCCCGCATCATCTACCAGTGCTTCATCGTGGAAAAATTCGCCAACCTGATGCTCCTCACTTCCTCGGTGATGATCGACTGCGAAAACAACCGTATTCGACTCACGCGCTACCTCTGCCAGCCAAAGCGTCGACAGCCCACAGTAGCTACCTATCTCCAGAAGCGGACCCAAAGAGGCGCTTTCACGCGCCCAATTAGCCAGCTGTTCACCCTCATTTTCGGGAAGGAAGCCCTTAACGTCGGCAAACCGTGTCGGTGTCATGTTAGGCTCCATAAAAAGCGTCAGTATATGGCGTAACGGCTGAATCCTAGAACCATCATCACGTTTAATCATCCTTTATCACTATGGCGCGTTTTCTCTACAGTTTGCTGGTCTCGTTGCTATCGCCGCTCTTTGTGCTGCGATTGCTCGTTAAAAGCATGAGTGAGCCCGGCTACCGTCGTCTGTGGTGGCGTCGGTTTGCGCTTGGCATGCCTAGGCGTGTCCGGTCTGGTGACGGTTTGATTTGGGTTCACGCTGTGTCGGTGGGCGAATTATTAGCGGTTGCGCCTTTAGTCGAACGCATGCTGCAAGAGTGGCCCGACAAGGCGGTCCTGATCACCAATACAACACCGACGGGCTCAGAGCAGACGCAGAAGCTTTTCGGTGACCGTGTGGAACACACGTGGTTCCCGTTTGATATACCGCTCGTTACCGGTGCTTTTTTGCGTCACTGGTCACCCCAGCTCGTTGTCATGGTGGAGACCGAGATCTGGCCCAACGTTATGGCTTCAGCCCGCGAACAAGGTATTCCCGTTGCGCTAGTGAACGCCCGACTGTCGGCGCGCTCTGCTCGGGGCTATGCGCGCTTTGGTGAGTTCACCCGGGAGACTTTGAGAGGTTTCAGCCTGATCGCTGCGCAATCAAAGTCAGACGACAGGCGCTTGCGCCGCATAGGTGCTGATCCCGATGCGATGCAGGTGGTGGGCAGTATAAAGTTTGATATTGATCTGGCCGCCCGGCGAGGCCAGCTTGATGTTATTCGGAAAGAGCTGGGCAGTGATATTAAATCGCGACCTTTGTGGGCTGCGGCGAGCACCCATCCCGGTGAAGAGCAGCTTGTTATCCACGCCTTTCAGGCATTGAGGCAACGCGGGATATTGACTCGGCTATTGCTTGCACCGAGGCACCCAAATCGAACTAGCGATATTATTAAGTTGCTCGATAAAGCGGGCCTTAGCTATCAACGTCGTAGCGAGAAAGCGCCGGTGAATAGCGATACCGATGTCTTAATAATCGATACATTGGGCGAATTAAGTGCGTTCTTGGGTTTGGCTGATGCAGCGTTTATTGGGGGTAGTTTAGTACCTCGAGGTGGCCACAACCCCATCGAAGCCGCGGCGTGGGGCTGCGCCGTAATCACGGGTCCCCATGTGATTAATTTTGCGACCATTGTCAGAGATATGGAGCGCGGTGGTGCCATCCGTGTCGTTATGGATCAACAAGAACTCGCGGATCGATTGGCGAGTGTTTGGGAAAGTGAAGAGCAGGACAGTGACGCGACGCGTGCTCAAACGTTTATCGAGACGCGCCGTGGTGCAACACGGCGTCAGCTCGATTTACTAAAAGCGCTCCTCTAGAGCACGCTCACCCTGAGGAGCGACTTAGGATACGGCGCAAGACCTGGTTTAGATGCGACAAGATCAGCGTCTAGTACGTACCTGAAGTCAAGCAGTGGTGAATTAACTTTCTTCAGAGGCCGACGCTGCTTCGGGCTCTACCAAAAAGGCTTCAAGCGCTGCGATATCCTCAGGCGACAAGGTGCCTGCGTTTTCTTTTAGGCGCATGCTGTTTAGTACGTAGTCATAACGGCTGTTTGCGTAATCGCGTTGTGCTGCGAAAACGGCATTTTGAGCATTCAGTACATCAACGATATTGCGCGTCCCGACCTCATAGCCTGCCACTGTTGCATCGAGCGCACTTTGCGTTGATTTGATGGCTTGCTTACGCGCTTTCACTCGAGCGACATCAGAGGTGACTGTCATGTGGAGCGAACGCGATGCAGTGATCGTATTGCGCGTGAGATTGATTCGATTCTCCCGAGCCGCGTTGAACTGCTCGGCCGCGCGTCGTCGGTTCGCGCTGATAGCGCCACCCGCGTATAGGGGCATATCGAGACGAATCTGGAACGACTCGTCCTCACCCTCTGAGTTGGGCGGTAAGTTAAAGGCGTTGGGTGGTGTTACGGTACCTGTGGTGTCGCTTTCGGAATAGCTGACCTGCGCACTGACTCGCGGTGCATGACCCATCTGTCGTGACTTTGCGTTCTGCCGTGCCGATTCTTCCGCGAAACGTACAGCCGCCAATTCAAAGTTATTCTCGAGTGCAAAATCTACCCATGCGGAGCGATCGTTTGGCATGGGCATTTCGGGCGTAAATTCATCACTCAATAACTGGAGTTGTCCGTGCTGTTGGCCTGTGAGTACCGATAGGCGCTCGAGCGCTACGGCAACATTGTTCTCTTCAACGATGCGTGTCACGCCTGCTAAGTCGTGGCGCGCTTCAGCTTCGTACACGTCAGTTATGGCAATGAGGCCGACGTTGAATCGCTGGCGAGTTTGCTCGAGCTGTCGGGCCAGCGCGCGCTCCTGCGCCTTTGCTGCGCGCAAATTGTCTTGCGCTCGCAAGACGCCAAAGTAGGCTTCTGAAACGCGAACGATAAGATTTTGTTGAGCTGCCGCAAGCGTTGCTTCCGCCTGTTTACTGCGTTCGCTGCCTGCCTTCCAATCGAACCATGCTGAAAGGTCGAAAAGTGTTTGTGAAAGGCTGATGTCATAACGCGTGGTGTAAGTTCGAGATCCTGTTGTCTGATCGGCAATCACGACGTTGCCGTTATCAAAATCGACAATGCTGAGTCGGGTGTTCTCACTGTCACGCATTGAACGCGATACGCCGGTGTTTACCTGTGGTAGCAGAGGCGCCAATGCGAGTGTTTTCAGTTCAAGGTCTGCACGGTACTGGGCCGTATCGGCTCTGAGCTGGGCGTCGTTATCCAGTGCAATCTCATAGATATCGAGAAGACTCTCGCTCAATGCGACGGGAGCTATTAATAACGTGGTGCCGACAATTGCGGCTGCGGCGGCTCGTCTTACAAGATGAGAAACCATTCAAATTTCCTTGACTGTGTCTTAGACCTTAAGAGGCGCGGAGTTTAACATCGTATACGTTGTGGCGGCGAAAATACGTTCACCTTATGTATGAGCACAATTACCGCCGTTGATCGCTACATTTTGTGAACTACTTGCTATCGTTACTGCGAGGTTCAGAGTACAACAAGTCGAGAAGAGATAAGGCAACATCGTTTTGGTGCAAAAGAGTCGAAAGAGACAGCGGTTTCATATGGATCTCACTGAGCTACACGCGCTCTGTGAGGCGAACTATGTGCGCCTGCTCCGACTCTTCCCTGATTACCAGCAAGCCAACGAGCGACGCTTTAAATTGGGTTCGCGTTTGATCGTAATGACAGTGATCGAGCGCGATCGTCACACCACCACCCTGAGCATTGATTACCACGCGACTGATTTGCCTGAGCTGATGCATTCTAATCTGCATTTACGGATGTACCACGATGTGGCTATGGCTGAGGTGGTGAAACTCCGATCAGGGCGTCGCTTGGAGTCACGGTATGCATACCCTAATGCCGATATGCATCAGCCCGACGAGAAGCGCCAGCAGAATACGTTTGTGGCCGAGCTATTGAGTCGTTGTTTGTCCGATGCGCATGTCGACACCACGGTCTTCGAGGCAGGTAATGTCTAGTTCGTCGCTGCTTCGGGGGGACTTGCTCCTCCAGAAAGACGCCAGCGAGCTCCGGTTGGTTCAGGTGACCGATACGCATCTCACAGGAACGGCCAATGGCGAGCTACTTGGCATGAATACAGCGCGCTCCGCACGTGCGGTCATCGACGCCGCAAAAAACTCAGGTGCTATCGATTGTTTTCTTGTTACGGGCGACATCGCAGCGAATGAGCAGCCGACGGCGTATGGGCAGCTAGAGGAGATGCTCGGTAGCGACACTCCCAGTTTGTGGTTGCCGGGTAACCACGACGATATCCGCTCTAACTCTGGCCCCTTTGAGCCACATTTGAGGCGTCGCCTTCGAGCACCTTGCTGGGACGTCGTCATGCTAGAGACGCAGGTGCAGGGCGAAGTAGGTGGTGCGTTGAACGCGTTTGAGATAGGGGCGCTTGCAGAAGCAATCGATGATGCCATCGCTGAGGACAAGTATTTATTGGTCGCCACCCACCACCCGTTGCGATCGATGGCCTCCGCCTGGCTCGATGAGCAGTCGGTGCGTAATGCAGACGAGGCCCTCAACATGCTAGGGCCGCATGCTGACCGCACCTTGATGATCAGCGGTCATGTTCATCAAGAAAGCGATGCGGTGGTATCGGGTATCCGAATGCTGACGACACCCTCGACCTGTGTTCAATTTGCCCCGCAATCTGAAGATTTTGCACTGGACGATGTCGCCCCAGGTTATCGAAGCTTACGGTTGTATGCTGACGGTTCGGTACACACCGAAGTTGTTCGTGTTTCGGACGAGAATAACCGACCGCTTATTGGCTCCTCGGGTTATCATTAGAGGCGCCGGATAAAGCCCGACCCCACTCATCGTCAAGGTAGTTTCAAGTAATGACGCAGTACAACGCAGACGCCATTGAGGTATTGACTGGCCTAGAGCCGGTTCGTAAGCGCCCTGGCATGTACACCGACACCGCTCGGCCCAACCACCTTGCTCAGGAAGTGATTGATAACTCAGTCGATGAAGCGCTTGCTGGCCACGCAAACCAAATCGATGTGGTGGTTCACACAGACGGCGCTATCACCGTCACTGATAACGGTCGTGGTATGCCGGTCGACTTGCACCCTGAGCAGAAAAAGCCCGGCGTTGAAGTCATCCTGTCGACACTGCACGCAGGCGGAAAGTTCTCTGACAAAAATTATCAGTTCAGCGGCGGCTTGCACGGTGTAGGCGTGTCGGTGGTAAACGCCCTATCCAAGCGTGTAGACATTACGATTCGCCGCGATGGAAACGTCTACAGCATGGCGTTTGAGAATGGCGACAAGGTGGAAGACCTCGCTATTACTGGCCAGTGTGGTAAGCGCAATACCGGTACAGGTATTCGGTTCTTACCCGATGAAAGCTTTTTCGACAGCGCTAACTTTGCGATGTCACGACTCATACATGCCTTACGAGCTAAAGCCGTCCTATGCCCCGGATTACGCGTCACACTGCACGACGAGAAAAAGGGCGAGAAGCAGGAGTGGTTCTACGAAGACGGCATCTCTGACTACCTTGCTGATGCCACGATAGATTACCCGGTTATCCCCGAAGAGCCCTTCACCGTCAGTTTCACCGGTGAAACCGAGGCGGTCGACTGGGCTATTCAGTGGTTACCAGAAGGCGGTGAAATAACAGCTGAGTCCTACGTAAACCTGATTCCAACGGCACAGGGCGGCACACACGTGAACGGCTTGCGCTCGGGCTTGCTCGAGGCGATGCGCGAGTTTTGTGAGATTCGCAACCTGTTGCCACGCGGCGTAAAGCTCACCGCGGAAGACGTTTGGGATCGCTGTTGCTACGTCCTCTCCTCTAAGCTCGGCGATCCTCAATTTTCGGGGCAGACCAAAGAGCGACTGTCTTCACGCGAGGCGGCAGGCTTTGTTTCCGGCGTGGCGAAAGATGCTTTTGCGCTTTGGCTAAACCAGCACACCTCGGATGCAGAGTTACTTGCTGAGCTCTGCATCAACCGAGCACAGGCGCGTATGCGTTCCGCGAAGAAGGTGGTGCGTAAGAGAGTTACTTCAGGACCGCAGCTGCCGGGTAAGCTCGCTGATTGTTCCGTCGAAGATCCGGCCCGTAGCGAGCTTTTCCTCGTGGAAGGTGATTCTGCCGGTGGTTCAGCAAAGCAGGCACGCGATCGCGAGTTTCAAGCCATACTCCCTTTACGCGGAAAGATCCTCAACACCTGGGAGGTTGATGCGAGTGAGATACTTGCCTCACAAGAAGTGCACAACATCTCTGTGGCGCTGGGAATCGATCCCGCGAGTGATGATCTCGATGGTCTGCGCTATCAAAAGGTTTGTATCTTGGCGGACGCCGACTCTGACGGACTTCATATTGCCACACTGATTTGTGCGCTATTCCTGCGACACTTCCGACCGCTGGTACGCGCGGGCCACGTCTTTGTGGCAATGCCACCGCTTTACCGGATTGATGTGGCGAAAGAGGTTTATTACGCGCTCGACGAGTCTGAGAAAAACGGCATTTTGGAGCGTCTTGCGGCGGAAAAATCACGTTCAAAACCCAACGTTCAGCGCTTCAAGGGATTGGGAGAGATGAATCCGTCGCAGCTGCGCGAGACGACGATGGATCCAGATACGCGGCGCTTGGTTCAGCTTGTGCTTGACGCAGACGATGATACCAACAGCGTCTTCGATATGTTGCTTGCGAAGAAGCGCGCGGGAGATCGTCGTCAATGGCTGGAATCTAAGGGCGATCTCGCCGACGTATAAAACCTACCAGAGTTTTGTTTTTTGCTGGAGTGCGGCTAATCAAAGTAGAACCCAAGGTAAATAGGTTGGATAGGTTGGTAGAGAAGGCGGCGCAGTTATCAGTAAAAAACAGGTAACCTTTCCGCAACTAGGTTTTTGGGCGAAAAATGTCTAAAACTTGGCAGTTCGATGGCTTCCCGATGTGCTTGGTGAGACATCATATGCTGAGAGCTGAGAGCTGAGAGCTGAGAGCTGAGAGCTGAGAGCTGAGAGCTGAG
>CAJXZI010000058.1 GCA_913063005.1 uncultured Halieaceae bacterium
CAGCGCCACAAATGAGGCGAGTAATGAGCCCACCACTCAGGTGACAACCCAAACACAAACACCGGCAATATCGCTAGAGAGCCCCGAGCAAAAAGCCTCTACCTCTGAGGCGCCCTCAACCGAGGCGAGTAGTGGTGACGACAAGCCCATACGAACACTGAAACTTAATCGATCTGCAGATGCTGGTGCCGAGGCTTCTGGCAGTGATCAAACAGCTTCTGAGGCGTCACCAGAATCGGAAGCTCCTGCGCAGGAAGAGGGTGAAAACCAAGGCGGAGGTCGCAACCGGAGAAATCGGAACCGCAGAAACCGTCGCGAGCCTCATGTGCCATCTGAAAACCCCATGAGTTTGACGGAGCTCAAAACCAAGTCGACGCAAGAACTTATCGACATGGCTGCAGAGATGGGCATTGAAAATATGGCCCGCTCGCGCAAGCAGGACATTATTTTCTCGTTGCTTAAGCGCCATGCAAAAAGCGGCGAAGATATCTTCGGTGACGGTGTTCTCGAAATTTTATCCGATGGCTTTGGCTTCTTGAGATCAGCAGATAGCTCCTTCCTTGCAGGGCCAGACGATATCTATGTGAGCCCGAGCCAGATTCGCCGCTTCAACCTTCGTACCGGCGATACGGTCACCGGAATGATTAGACCTCCCAAGGACTCCGAGCGCTATTTCGCACTGCTCAAAGTCAGCGAGGTCAACTTTGAGTCTCCCGAGACGGCGAAGGCAAAGATCCTCTTTGAAAACCTTACACCCTTATTCCCAGATCAACGCCTCACCTTGGAGAAAGGAAACGGGTCAACGGAAGACCTTACGGGTCGAATCATTGATCTCTGCTCACCGATTGGAAAAGGCCAACGTGGCCTGTTGGTGGCTCCGCCCAAGGCGGGTAAAACGATCATGATGCAGAGTGTTGCTCAGGCGATTATCAGCAACAACCCTGAGTGTTACATCATCGTACTGCTTATCGATGAGCGTCCTGAGGAAGTGACCGAGATGCAGCGATCGGTGGGTGCTCGAGGCGCCGAGGTTGTGGCCTCTACGTTTGATGAGCCACCTGCGCGCCACGTTCAAGTCGCCGATATGGTGATTGAGAAAGCCAAGCGACTGGTCGAGCACAAGCGTGATGTTGTCATCCTGTTGGATTCGATCACCCGCTTGGCACGCGCCTACAACACCGTCGTTCCTAGCTCAGGCAAGGTACTTACGGGTGGTGTTGACGCACACGCACTCGAGCGCCCGAAGCGCTTCTTTGGTGCTGCGCGTAACATCGAGGAAGGCGGTAGCCTCTCAATTATCGCAACCGCACTCACTGAGACCGGCTCCAAAATGGATGAAGTGATCTACGAGGAATTTAAAGGCACCGGTAATATGGAGCTTCACTTGGATCGCAAGATCTCTGAGAAGCGCGTATACCCCGCCATTAACATCCGAAGATCGGGCACGCGTCGCGAGGAGCTGCTCACAGGAGAGGAAGAACTGCAGCGCATGTGGATTCTGCGAAAGCTTCTTCATGGCATGGAGGATCTTCCTGCTATTGAGTTCCTTTTGGATAAACTCAAAGACACCAAATCCAATGATGAGTTTTTCCGTTCAATGAAAAGGAAATAAAAAACGTCAATGAAAGGAACGGAAATAACGAAAAAATAAAAAAAGGGCGCCAAGAGGCGCCCTTTTGCTTTTATTCCACCGTGTATTGCATGGCAGTTTTAAGACGCTCAAACCCATGTTGCGTTCGACTGTGTCATGCTATGCGTCGATTACTAAGTGAGACAACACTATGAAATTTCGGGACCTCCGAGAATTTCTTGACATGCTGGAAGCCACTGGGGATCTCGTGAGAATTAAAGACGAGATCGACCCAAACCTAGAGATGACGGAAATCGCAGATCGAACGCTTCGAGGCGGCGGGCCTGCACTTCTTTTTGAGAACCCTAAAGGCTACGACGTCCCCCTGCTTGCGAATCTATTTGGAACCGAGAAGCGCGTTGCGCAAGGCATGGGGGCAGACTCGATTGAAGCTCTACGAGAGATTGGCGAGCTGCTCGCTTATCTACGCCAGCCCGATCCACCCAAAGGTATGCGTGACCTTATTGATAAGGCACCTCTGCTCAAAAAAGTGTTAAACATGGGGCCTAAGACCATCAGTCGGCCGCCTTGCCAGGACGTTGTTATCGATGGTGACGACATCGATCTAAACAAACTGCCGATTCAAACCTGCTGGCCCGGAGACGTTGGGCCCTTGGTTACCTGGCCACTCGTTATCACGCGCGGACCTGAGAAACCACGCATGAATCTTGGCATCTACCGGATGCAGCAAATTGGTCGCAACAAGCTGATTATGCGATGGCTTTCACATCGAGGTGGGGCGCTAGATTTCAGGGACTGGTGCCTCAAGCGACCCGGCGAGCCTTATCCGGTCGCCATTGCACTTGGTGCCGACCCAGCAACAACGCTGGGAGCGGTGACGCCTGTTCCCGATGCGCTCTCCGAATATGCGTTCGCAGGCTTACTTCGCGGTGGCAAAACCGAACTCGCGAACTGCCTGACGCAACGCTGTAAAGATAATGAACTGCTTGTTCCCGCCCACTCGGAGATTATTTTAGAAGGCTACATCGACCCCGAGGAAATGGCAGACGAAGGTCCCTTTGGCGATCACACCGGTTACTACAACGAAGTTGAAAGCTTCCCTGTATTCACCGTAGAAAAAATGACAACGCGGAAGAACCCCATCTATCACAGCACTTACACTGGCCGTCCACCTGACGAGCCCGCAATTTTGGGTGTCGCGCTCAATGAGGTTTTTGTCCCACTACTGCAAAAACAATTTCCTGAGATCGTCGATTTTTATCTGCCGCCCGAAGGATGCTCATACAGGATGGCCGTTGTAAGCATGCGCAAGGAATACCCGGGTCATGCGAAACGAGTGATGCTCGGCATCTGGTCGTTTTTACGCCAGTTTATGTATACAAAGTTCATCATCGTCACCGATGAGGACGTTGATGTGCGCAACTGGGAAGACGTCATTTGGGCTATGACGACGCGCATGGACCCGCGCCGCGATTCTGTCTTTATCGACAATACACCCATTGATTACCTAGATTTTGCGTCGCCCGTTGCTGGACTCGGCTCTAAGGTGGGTATGGATGCCACCAACAAATGGGAAGGTGAGACCGATCGCGAGTGGGGTACGTCGATTCAAATGAGCGACGACGTCAAAGCAAAAGTTGACGATTTGTGGGACTCCTTAGGGATTACGCTTCCCGGGCGTCGAAAATAGGCCCCACGTGAGCAGGCTCAAAAAGCCGTGGCGTTCAAGACGCCTAAGCCAGTTTGCGTAATCTGCGAGCACCCAGCGCCTTAGTTATGTGCTCCGACGCCTGTGTCTTGTGCGAGTCGATTAACAATTGATCACCCGCGTCACCCGTTAGCGAATGAGCCTTCAATAGCGTGAGCGCCAGCGAAGCGGCTCCGTCCTTACTAGTCGCCGAGAGACGAGTAAGACGCTCAGCCAATTGCTCTGCGTTTTTGGGTTGGTGAACGGCAAGGACACCATTTAAAGCGTCATGCCAAGTGGACTCAGCGGTCTCTAGCAACATCAGATCAACATCGTTTGTCGCTCCCAGTTCATAAAGCTGTGAGACGTACTCAACCCTCAAGGTGCCATCAGCTTTGTCTGAGGCCGCAGCCTTGCTCCATAGCTTGTTGAGTTGGTTTGGCTTTTGGCTCGCACGAACTTGCCGCAGCAAAAGCCATTGTCTTAATTGATTGGCGCGCGACTCAGACTGCCAAGATGACTTCTCCAACTTGCCTACTTTGCTTGCTAGACCTACCGTATTTTCGCTCAAAGCATCATCAAGACTGGAGTGGATGAGCTCTAGATTTTGCTCTTCTTTCCGCTTGCCCAGCCAACGGCCAAAACCCGGAACAACCCCGACTGTGATCCTTACCAACCGTCCAACCAGGCGCATGACGATAAAAAGTCCCACCGCAGCGAGAGCCAACGCGACCATACTCGTCTCAAGTCGGTAGCCAGCCACTTGCAGTAACGCATAACCAGGGTCCTGGGAGACAAAAGAGGCAAGCGCAACGCCTACGATTAATCCCGCGGTGATGAGCCACAACCACCGCTTCATTCCGGAGTCCCCGTTGCCTGATCAACAGAGTCGATTCCGGAGAGCGCACTGGAGTTTTCTGCGGCCTTGCCCTCACTGTTTCGCTGCAAAGCCGGCACAGGGTTATCTGCAACGGTAGACCCGGCACCTAATGGCCGAGCAACAACTTCTGAGGAGCCAACATAGTTTGCGTCGATACCACCATCAACCTCGACACTCAGTAGCTTGAGTGTTTCGAGCACGGGCATTTCCAGCCGCAAAGAAACTGAGCTGAGATCTGCTAACTCCTCGATAACGGCAGCCGCGACAGGATCGAGATTTGACGACGGAAGTTCTGTCAATATCGCTGTGGCTCGCGCCAGGGCATCGGTAAAGCTAGATGAATCTCTGAGAAGCAACGCAACGCGCGCTTGCTCAATATTGAGCTTTACAGAGAGGACGGCAAGACGAGACCAATCCGAGCTCGTTGGCTTTTGCGCGGGTGAGGCGAGATCCGTGATCACAAAATACGATGAGAGCGTATCCAGCGCCTGCTCCCAAAGGTTCAACGAAATAGTTACCTCGGCTGACGCTCCATTCGTATCGTTATTCGAAAGCGCTTCCGATCCGACACTTCTAACCGACGGGTCCAGTGACGTTAAGTCCAGCGTTTGAATTTGCTTATCCAGCGCAGACAGACGCCCCATCAACCCCACCATATCGAATTTTTCAATGGCCTTTAGCTGCGTGCGGTCGAACGCAATGGCAGATCGGACAGCACTCACATCGGCAGCAGTGTCGCTCTTCAATAAGGCATCTGCCTGAGACAGCAATTCCAGAGCGCCACTCACGTCACTTGCAAACTCTAAGCGCTGACCTGCAAGGCGAATATTGAACTCGGCCTCGGCACGCTTCCACGCACTCTGGTCTGTTTTCGATATTCGATACAGAAGTTGGTTCGCCTCATTGAGCTTAGCCGCTGCACGCTGATCAATATCGCGAATCGCATCGAACTCAGCCGAGAGTCGAGAAACCGCCGACTGCAAAGCGGCTGACGTGCCAGCTTCGCTCCGTTTGATTTTGGTGTCGATCAGCGCCGCCACTTCCTTTGCTAAGGTCTCATCGGCCTTGGCCAATGAAGCCAAGCTTCGCTCAACCTCTACTTGTTTAGCTTGGAAAGCTGTTACCTCGGGCCATACATAGACGTAGCCCGCAGCGCCTATGCCAGCTACCACGAGTAAAACCAACAAACGCACCAACGTGCTTAACCATGATGATGCTGTCGTTGGTTTACTGCGGGCGGTTTGCTCGCTCATGAAAATGTCCCTTTAAAAACGTGACTTAGGACAGTTTAGACAATACCTCGAGTAAGGCGTCATCACTGGCCCCTGCCGCTACTATACGCGATTGCCAGCCCAGCTCTCGAGCCTGATTTTCAACACGGTCTGACGGCAGGATGACCGTGTGCTTTTCGTGCACGCTCACACCGCAAAGCGCGCAAAGCTCTTCAAGGCGAGAGAGCGTCTCACCACTGGCGATATGAATATAGCGTGGCTCGCGGCTTTCCAGCGCTTGTAAAACTGTGTTCCTTGCAACATGCGGCCACACCCGCCGGTAACAGTTGACCTCGACGACACGCAGGCCCTGCTCGGTAAGGGTCCGGCTTAATAAATCGCGCCCCCCTTCACCTTTTATCACGGCAATACGAGTAAATGATCGAGGCCCAGCATCCTCTTTTGCGACAAGCAGCTCGAGCAGCCCTTCTGAATCCTCGCGATCCGGACTGCTTGCATCGATTCCTTGTTGCTCGAGTAATTCTCTCGTCTTCTTGCCAACCGCCAGCACCCTGTTTGACGCGCTGAGGCAGCCTTGCATAACGAGACTAAGACCGTGAGTCACCGCATTTGCCGATGTGAAGACAAGGACATTGCTGTCGTCAAGCTCAGCTGCAACCGCTGACGTCACAGCCACTGGCTCTATTGCCAGTAATGGCAAGGCCGTAGCCTCAACGCCTCTCTTTAAAAGGAGGTCTAGCTGCCTTTTCGCATCGGGCTCGGCGCGTGTGAGAACAACATGGGTCACGATCGGGCTGCGTTAAGGATCTCGGCTGCGCCCATTTTTAGTAGCGATTCAGCCACTTCTAAACCCAAGGCTTCAGGGTCGGTACCTCGCGCCTCCGCAGCGATCACGTTTGCGCCATCGGGGGAGCCCACGCGCGCGCGTAGCCAGAGACTATCGCCCTCAGTGACCGCAAAGCTGGCAATAGGCACGTCACAGCCACCATCCAATTTACGAACTACGGTTCGCTCGGCGATGACACGCCGTGCTGTCTCGTCATGCGCCAACGGTGCAAGCAATTCAGCCACTCTCGAGTCCGAGGCCCGGTACTCGATCCCAACAGCGCCTTGTCCGCCAGCAGGGAGAAGAAAATCCTCATCGATTGCAGCACCAATACGCTCATCAAAGCCCAGTCGCTTGAGCCCTGCACAGGCTAAAATGATTGCATCGAACTCTCCCGCGTCGAGTTTCGCTAGCCGCGTATTGACGTTGCCCCGTAGGAAGCCAATATCGAGATCTGGACGTCGCTGCATGACCTGACATGAGCGCCGCAGACTCGATGTGCCAAGCTTCGCGCCCTGCGGTAGCGCATCAAAACTATCAACACCTACTAGCGCATCTCGCGGATCCTCACGCTCGCATATCACCCCCAGCGTGAGACCGGGTGGAAGTTCCATAGGGACGTCCTTCATCGAGTGAACGGCAATGTCAGCCCGCTCGTCCATTAAGGCTGTCTCCAATTCTTTAACGAAAAGGCCTTTGCCACCCACTTTATAAAGTGGTTTGTCGAGTAGTTGATCCCCGCGCGAGGTCATACCCAAAAGCTTCACTTCAATGCCGGGATGGTGGCGCTTCAACTCTGCTTCAACGAAGTGCGCCTGCCACAGCGCGAGTGGACTTTCGCGCGTCGCGATCGTAATTGAATTCATACATCCCCCTGATGTTTTTATTTTATGCTTTTGTTTTCAGCGCGACGCCTACACAAGCCGTCACGTGTACCTGATACAATAGCAAACTGTAAATTACGAGAAGTTTATCGCGTGTCCAGTTCTTTAGACAGTCATACAAGCCAAACTTGGGGTGGAAGATTCAACGAGGCCACTGACGCCTTCGTACAAGAATTCACTGCTTCGTATTCCTTTGATCATATTCTCGCGCATTACGACGTACAGGGATCACGCGCCCATGCCGATATGCTGGCGGCCTGTGGCATTTTAAGTAGCGCCGATTTAGAAGACATTCACCGAGGCCTCGACCAAGTGCTGACCGAGATCGACGCCGGCGAATTCACATGGCAAGTAGAGCTCGAAGATGTGCACATGAATATCGAAGCTCGACTGACTGAGATCATCGGTGATGCAGGCAAGCGGCTTCACACGGGAAGATCGCGGAACGACCAAGTTGCCACCGATATTCGTCTTTATCTTCGTGCGGCAATTGCTAGCATCCGCGGCCAACTCACGCGCTTGAGGACAGGACTCATTGATCAGGCTGAGTGCTATGCCGATACCGTTATGCCTGGCTTTACCCACCTGCAAGTCGCTCAACCCGTAACCTTCGGCCACCATTTACTTGCTTGGAATGAAATGCTCGCGCGGGATGACGGCCGCTTGGCGGACTGTGCAGAGCGTATGAACCTCAGCCCGCTAGGCGCTGCGGCCCTTGCAGGTACTTCCTATCCGATTAATCGACACATGACCGCAGAAGCGCTGGGCTTTTCGGCACCTACCGAGAATTCTCTGGACTCGGTCAGTGATCGAGACTTCGCTATCGAGTTCACGGCGGCCGCTGCGATCACCATGATGCATCTTTCGCGGATGGCGGAAGAAATGATTATTTGGACCAGCGCCCAATTCGCCTTCGTCGATTTACCCGACCGCTTTTGTACTGGCTCCTCGATCATGCCGCAGAAGAAAAACCCTGACGTCCCTGAGCTCATAAGAGGTAAAGCAGGACGAGTACAAGGGCACCTTGTTGCACTGATCACCCTCATGAAGGGCCAGCCGCTGGCCTACAACAAGGACAACCAAGAAGACAAAGAGCCGCTGTTCGATGCGGTGAAGACCCTCCACGACTCATTGTTGGCCTTTGCTGATCTTGTGCCGGCGATGAAAGCGAAACCGGAAGCGATGCGACGCGCGGCGAGCTTGGGTCATCCAACAGCAACCGATCTTGCGGATTACCTCGTTCGCAAGGGCGTCGCCTTCCGCGATGCGCATGAAGTCGTCGGGACGGCTGTCGGCATGGCAGAAACTAAAGGTATCGACGTTGGCGAGCTTTCGTTAGAAGACTTACAGGCGCTCTCGGCACTGATCGAGCACGATGTATTCGAGGTGTTAACGCTAGAAGGTTCGGTTGCAGCCAGAGACCACATCGGGGGCACCGCGCCAAAGCAGGTGCGAGCAGCAGTCCAGCGCGCACGCGCAAAGCTCAACACCGCCTAGCGAACACCGTCCAAGCGACCGCAACATAGCGCCCATAAGTTTTGCAGGGTGGTGCGCGCGTAACCCTGTGAGTCATTGCGCACGTAATCACGCAGTTATCGACTAAGCAACCGGCTAAAAAGATGTCAACTGGCTGTGCTACGACGAACCGATAGTGAGGCGTCATGCCGAGCCCTGCCCCTGCAGCTAGTGATGGCTAAAATCAGTAATGATTGGGGTAGGCAAAAACTATGTTAACTAGAGCGAGGTCCGGTGATGGCTGTTCAGTTATGGCTCTTCGTTAATAGCTCTTCGTTAATAGCTAGGGTCGATAATGAATCGAGGCTTGAAAGATAATATCGGGGGCGCTTTCGACAACAATGTCCTCAGCGAAGCTGATATCGACCGCCCACCGACTGCCAAGCTGTCTACGTAAGCCCAGACTAAGCATGCCCGCAGGCTTACCCAAAGCATCCAATGAACTATCGAGCAGCGCTGAGTGACTGTCGATCTGACCAATAAGCGCCCACCGATCGTTAAAACGCCATTCCGCAGAGAGCCCACCAAATAAGATCCAGTCCTCTTTGTTCGGGCCCAATAATGGACTATCACCCACCTTAGTGACACCTAACTGGCCATGCCAATAAAGGGGCAAATCACTTCGATGCGCACCGCTAAAACGTGCAACACCGTAGAGGTCAGACGATCCGCTTCCTGTCCAATCGCTGTCGTCGCCTGTGTTTGCTTTGTAACCAACTGCATAAGCAATTTGCTGATCTCGCTGGCGCTCGCCCACATAAGCCAATTCAAATGTCACGTCAGCCAAGCCAGATGACGACGCTACCAAACGGTTCTGCAACTCGGGGCTATCAAATTGATAACGAAGCTGATCCTCGGAAACGCCACTTCGCCCGCCGTCGGGCATACCAAAAAAATCATGCCAGCGATTGACGTACCCGTCAGTAAATCCGCCACTGTGCTTGGTAATGGGTATGACAGCGCTGGCCTCCCAAGCAGACGAGACACCCCATCGAACCGCCATGCTGTGCCGCTGCGTCTCACCATCGAAAAACACGCTTTCGTCACTTCGAGATTGCGAGACAAAATGTGTCGCAATATCCGAGTGCAAAGTTACGGAAAGTCCCTCACGAATATCAGCTGAACGTTGCGACGGCAGAGTCACCAATGAGGCCATGGGCGAGAGATTCTCCACCCATAGAAGA